>JABWAN010000392.1 GCA_013361015.1 Candidatus Zhuqueibacterota bacterium
ATGTTCGGCTTCTGCACGAGCGCTACGCACGTGGGGGTTTTGCCCACGCCGCCGAGTCCGCCGATGAGCACGCCGCCTTTCGGAGTGGCGAGCGCGGAAGCATGCATGTACGTCCAACCGCGAAACGTTTCCAGATACCACATGAGCGGATAGTAAACCGCATAGCTCATCAAGCTGAAATATTTTTTGAATTCATATTCGGGCAGATTCTCGACCTTTTCCTTGCGGGGATGAAAGCGATACGAGACATCAAAAACCCATTGCTCGCCTTCACGGCGGAAAGAGAGCTGCATGCCCTTTACGCGCAACGTATCGAGCCAAATCAGCTCGTGGTTATTCCCCAGCATGCGCTTGCCGATGACGTTCAGCGCACCGTCCGCGGGAAAAGGATTGTGCTCCGGATCCCATTCGCCTTGGGACCACATGCAACGCACGACAAGATTCGGCGCAGCAAACGGCGCAACGGCCAACGTGTTGAGATGTTCCGCGGCATAGGCGACGAGTGGGAATTGATTGGATTCCAAATTCAAGGTGACGCCGTGCATGCGCACGCCCAGCTTTTCCATGAGAGCTTCCTTTAATGACATTGCCAACTTGTGACTTTGTCATTCAGGAGGAATCTTTTTACTCGCTGGAGATGCTGCCGAGTGCTTAAAAAAATTCCTTCTGAATGACAGAATAAATTAGCTCATCCCTTCTCAAACAAATAACCCGCGCCGCGCACGGTTTTAATGTAACGCGGGTTTTCGGGGTCCGGCTCGATGTGTTTGCGCAGGCGCAAAATGTGATTATCCACGGTGCGCGTGTTAAAATAAACTTCGTAGCCCCAAATTTCTTGCAGCAGCCTTTCGCGCGAGAGCAATTCGCCGGGGTGCTGCACGAAGTATTCAAGCAAACGGTATTCGCGATTGGTAAGGTCTTGCAATTGTCCGGCTTTATAAACTTCGTGGCGTTTGAAATCGACGACCACACTGCCCAGCGTGTAATGTTCGGATTTGTTGCTCGTCTCGCCGGTGTTGGGACTGCCTTCGCGGCGCAAATGCGCCCGCACACGCGCCAGCAGCTCGCGCAAGCTGAACGGCTTGGTGACGTAGTCGTCCGCGCCCAATTCCAGGCCGAGCACTTTGTCATTCTCTTCGGTTTTGGAAGTGAGCATGATGACCGGCGTCTTAAAGCCTTCGTCGCGCAGGCGCTTGCAAATTTCCAGTCCGCTCATGCCGGGCAGCATCAAATCGAGAATGAGCAAATCCGGCTTGTGCTCACGCGCGAACTGCAAGCCATCCGGCCCGGTGCGCATGAGGTGCGTTTCAAAGCCTTCATCCTGCAACGCGCCTTCAAGGCCGAGGCCGAGGGAGGCGTCGTCTTCGACAATCAAAATTTTTTTCATAGTCTCTGCTCAGTGCAGAATATTTGAAACGAAGTGTTTGTTGACCGCGTGTTTGCTTGTAAAACGGTCGCTGCCCTTTTTGTCATTCTGGAAGAAACTGCCCTCGCACTCAGCGCGCATCTCAAAACAGGCCTTATCCCGAGCACTAGCAAAGATTCTTACGGAATGACAGAGTGCAAGCGGTTTTGCGATGCTTTTTTCTCGCGCAAGAGCGCATCGTCCGGTATCGGCAAATAAACAGTAAACGTTGAGCCGCGGCCAATTTCGCTCTGCACCGTAATTTCGCCGCCGTGCGCCTCCACAATGTGCTTGGTCAACGTCAAACCCAGTCCCATGCCGCCTTGTTGTTCCGTGTTGAGGCGTTGATCCACGCGATAAAACTCATGAAAGATTTTTTTCAACGCGTGGCGCGGAATGCCCAATCCACGATCCGTCACGGCGACGGCGACACGCGCACCTTCGCGATATGCGCGCACGTGAATGGCTTTTTGCGCGGCGCTGTACTTCACCGCGTTGCCAAGCAGGTTGAGCATCACCTGCACAAACGCGTCCGCGTCGAGGCGCAGCTCGGGCAAATCTTCGGCGATTTCTTGGGTCAAGGTGAAGCCCTGCGCTTCGGCATGCGCGCGAAAAGAATCCAGCGCCATGTGCAGCAGGATGCCGACATCTTCGAACTCGAAATGATACTGCGTCACACCGCGCTCGACTTTGGCGAAGCTGAGCACGTTCTCGATCAAGCGGCCTAAACGATCGCATTCACGCCGAATGATGCCGAAGTATTGTTCCGCGCGAGAGGAGGCGTTTGCGTTCAAACTAGCGTTTGCGCGCGCGAGTACTTGCATTTCCAACAATTCCGCCATCATTTTGATCGAGGCCAGTGGCGTGCGCAACTCATGCGACACGTTGGAAACGAACGTGGATTTCATTTGCGAAAGCTGCGCCGCGCGCCGCGCACGGCGGATGAAAATGTAAGCGCCCGATAAGATGCTCAACAACAGCAGCGCAATGCCCCACAGGCCGAGCGCACTGTGAAAGTCCCATTTGCGCAACCGCGGCTGGTCGGTGTGCACATAGACCGCCACTTGCCAAAAGTCGAATGGAGCTTTCAAGTTCTGCACGTTCATCGGCGCATGCGTGACGCGCTCCGTGCCAATGACGTAATCGCCCTTTTCGTTCAGAATCGCCAGCGCGATCTTCTCGCTGACTTTGAGGTCCTTCAAGATTGCCGGAAACAGGCGCTGGCGCAAGCGCGGCAAATCGATTTGCAATCCGAGCAAACCGGTTACGAATTTGCTTTGCGGATCGGGCAGCGGGCAATAGGCCAGCAAATACGGCTCGTTCTCCGCTTCGTCGGAGAGATAACGAAACTTGGGGCCGTACTGTTTGCGCTCGATCACGAGCTTGTTCAGCTTGCGGTCCAGCACTTGAAGATAGTAACGCTGGCTGATGCGCTTCTTATTCTTATCTGCAAGCAGGCGAAATTGCGTTTCATAAAATTCGCGCTGCGGCAAATTGGTGGAAGCCAGCAGCCGCTGCGCAAGGCTTTGCGTTTGCTCCAAAAAATACGAATACTGCAGCGCATTGATGGCGTCGCTACGCTCCAGCAAATCCGTATTCAAGCGCAGCAAGGCTTCCACGGCTTCTTGATCGCGGCCCATGTTATCCAATGCCGAAGCGATTTGGTATTGCGCCAGAAACCGCAATTGCAAGCCGTTCAAATCGTATGCTTCGGGATAGGCCGTGAGCTGATGCTGAAAAGCTGCAAGCGCCTCACGCCACTCCCCTTTTTTCATCAACGCACGCCCAATGTAACTCTCCGCCATCGCGCGCAGACTGGGACTGGTGGCCGCGTGCAAGGCTTCACGGTAGACGGCGAGGGCGCGCTCACAATCATTTTCCGCATATTCGTGCTCTTCGCCGCGCGCTACGAGTTGTGCGAAAACTTCGTGCTCGTGCACATAGGAGTCCTTATCCCGCGCACTGGCAAAACTTTCTTCTCTAGGCAGGCGCAAACCCGGAGGATAGATCACCTTGCCCGGGGCGACGAGGACGTAGCATGAGCCAATCAACGGCTCTTCTTGGAGTAGGCTATCCAGTTCTGCGAGCGTGAAGGACGGATTATATCGCTTGAAAAGCTCGCGCACCACGGACACCCATTTCTTTTCGGCGTCCGCCAGCTCGTCATTGATCTCACGCGCCGCGAGCAAATTGATTTGCTGATAACTCTCTTGCAGCCGTTGCTGTGCGAGCAACTTTTCGTTTTCCAACGCGCGCCAACCGAGATAACCGAGCAGGCCGCTGGGAATAAAAATAAGCGCCAAAAAAACGAGCGCGACACGCAGCTCGCCGCGCTGCGAGGGCGTGAGGCGCAACGGAAAGAATTGGCGAAGCGGTCGCATGAAAAAAGTCATTCCAATATTCAGCCCTCAAGGGACGAATTACTATTTCGCGCGATTGGCGGCAACAGCGCTCCCATCGTTGCCAGCGTCGTCTCTGCCGGCAGATTTCGGCACAAAGCCGCAATGGCTTCGGCGAGCGCCAGCAGGTGTGCAAGTTTCTCTTCGCGATCGGGATGATGATGGCTGAGGTATTTGCTCGCCTGTTTGTTGATTAACAGGCTGATCAAAAACCACAGCAAGGTTGCGGGCGCAATGTGCTGCGCCGTCTTCGCGGCATACCCGCGCAAAAACGCAAAGGTGATTTCTTCGCGCTGCGCTTGTGTCAAGCGACTTTGGGCTTCGAAATAGTAAAGCGCAGAGAGAAAATTCGCCAAATCATAAGCGGGATGGCCCAGGCGCATGCTGTCCAAATCGAGCAGCGCCAGCTCGCCTTCGTGAATAAAAATGTGATTCAAGCGAAACGTGCCGTGCAGCAACACCTCGGGCGTTTCGTCCCGCCCTGCCTGCGTTTTCAACTCGCGCAAGAGATTGAGCAATCGCGTGCGGAACGCCGGCAGGGCCTCGGCAATCTCCCGCATCGCACGGCGCGTCTCTTTTATCTCGCCGGCGCGCGAGACGCGTTTACGCACGCGTCTAGGTGCGCCGTGAAAAGCAGAAAGCATTTCGCCGACCGCGTGAAAGGTTTGCGCAAGATCGACCTCGGATAACGCCTGCTCTAAATTCTTGCCGGGAAGATCTTCGAGAAAAACCAGCGCGCGTTCGCGGTCCCACGCCAATGGCCGTGGAAAGCGCACCGGCATCGGGATTTTATGCAGCGCGCGCAAGCGGGCCGGCGTCACGCTTTTGAAACTTGCCCAAGCGGCCTGCAACGCAACCAAACTGGAGAACAGTTTTTGAGCTTTCTTTCCGTCGCTCAATTGCTTGGCAATGGCCGAAACTTCTTTGGCTGTACCGTCTTTACGCTGTATGAGCACACGGCAACGCATGGTGAAACGCTTGCCCGGCACATAACGCAGCACTTCATAGCGCGCAGCCTTCACCTTCCACTTTTTGAGACGTCCGCGTTTGGGCAATGCCCGCAGCGCTTGCCGCCATTTGTCTTTCAGCCAGCGCTGCAACTCCGGCTCGGAAAACAAATGCAGCTTGCGATCATTGGGAAACGCCAGCAGGACCAAATTGGCCTCCGCAACAACGGCAGCCGCGCGGCCGGCAACTGGCTGCGTTCGCGCCTTTTTCAGAGCAGCTTTGTATTCCTCTGCCAATCGTTCCGCGGAAACGAGATAACCCACATACAAATGCTCGCGTTCGTCGCCCGTGTGCGAGCCGAAGCGAAACTGATAGAGTATGGTGGTGCGCTTTTCCTCCCACCATACCTGCAAAATCTGAATCGCGAGGATTTCTTGCGGTGCTTCGTGCTCGCGCCAAAGATAGTTCGGTAAGTATTGCTGCAACCACGCAGGATTGAGAGCAGGCAACGAACTCGTCTCGGTTTTGTGATCTGCAAACATACCACGCTCAATTTCGAAAGGCTTGGCTTTATGAAGCCTCGGGGTGATGGTTGGGAGAACAATGCTTGCTTGAAAATTCGCCACACTGTTGCACGGCTCTGTCACTCCACGGCTGAAGCGATTTGCTACTTTTTCATTAACCCTTGTGCAAACTCGACGACGAGCCGCGCATTATTCTCCCACGTGTGCTCACGTTGCACCCAAGCCCTGGCCTTCTCGCCCATCGTGCGTGTGAACTCGGCGTTGCTGGCGAGGGTCATGAGTGCCTCCGTAAGCTGGCCGATGTTGCCGGGCTCATATAGAAGGCCGGTTTCGCCGTCGCGCACCAGATCTTTCACCTGGCCGAGAGCGCCCGCAATAACCGGTTTGCCCATGACCATGTACTCGAAAATTTTGATGGGTGAATAATAAAAATTTTCGTGCGGCGCATATGGCGCGACGGTCACGTTCATCGCCGCGACGTATTCCGGCACTTGTTCATATGGCACGTTGCCCGTGAACGTGACGAACGGCGCGAGTTCATACTTGCGTGCGTAATGCTCCAATGCTTCACGCGTCGGGCCGTCGCCAACGATAAGCAAATGCGTATGCGGTGTCTGCCGGCGCAATTCGTTGAAAGCTTCCAGCAAAGTATCGGTGCCGTGCCAAG
>JABWAN010000393.1 GCA_013361015.1 Candidatus Zhuqueibacterota bacterium
CACGCTCACGAACAATCAGCTCGGCGTGGCGAGCGTGTTCTATCCCGACTATTATAACGCCGGTTTGAAAACGCAGATCGATCAGCTCATCGAGATTCACAAAAATTATTGCTACGGGGCCACGAGCCGCGATTATCTCAGCCGCTTCAGCACGCCGTATAGCGCGACGTACACGACCGGCTATCCCAACACGACATTGCTCTATCAATTGCGCGGCGCAGTTTCGGGCCGCGACGTGATTGTTGCGATCAACTTCGCGGGCGAAGCGTTGAACGTGACGCACGGCGTGAATACGACGGACTTGCCGAATGGCGCAACGCTCGTCGAGGTCACGGGCAATGCCACGAGCACAACGCTCACGGTGAGCGGCGGACAAGTGATTGTGCAAGTGCCTTCGCGCAGCTATGCCGTGTTTGTGGAAGACGGCGGCGCGTGGAATCAAGCGAGCGTGAGCGGCTTCGGCGCTTCAACGTATACTTTCAATGAAGTCGATATGCTCGACAAAGACACCGGCTACGCGGTCGCGAGCAGCGGCAAGATTGCGAAGACCACGAATGGCGGACTCGTGTGGAATGCGCTCACGAGCGGCACTTCGAGCGCGCTGTACGGTGTGAAAGCAGTGGATGCGAACACGGTTGTGGTCGTAGGCGCGAGCAACACGATGCGACGCTCAACGAACGGCGGGAGTAGTTGGACTTCGGTCGCGCTCGGCACTTTGAGCGGAACGACTTGGCGCGGCATCGAAGGCACCGGCAATACGCTCTATGCGATTGGCTATGTCACGAGCGGCTCGAAACGCGTGCGCGTCGTGCGTTCCACCAACGGCGGCGCGAGTTGGACGCGCATCGACAACGGCACGCTGGGCAGCACGAGCACATCTTCTTCCACCGCGTTTTATGGAATTGACGTTGTGACGACCGACCTTGTTTACATTTGCGGCGCATATGCCACCGGCGGCAATAGCATCTATCGCACCACGAACGGCACTGCGGGTACGCCCACGTGGAGCGGCCTTTCAACTGCCTCGCCGTTCTATAGCATCGAGATGATCGACAGCAATTGGGGCTATGCCGTGGGCACGGCTTCGAAGTATTATCAAACCACGAATGGCACCACCTTCTCTTCGGTTGCAGGCAGTGGCTTGGCGGCCAGCATGACGGTGGAAGATGTTTCGTGGAACGCAAACACGAAGCGACTTTACGTCACGGGCTTCACGGGTTCGAGCGGCAGCTATGTGCCGCGCATCTATCGCACGGGCGTGATGACGAGTTCGGCTTCATCCGATGTCGTTACGGCCATGACCGTGAATCTCCCCGCGAACACGCGACTCTATGCCGTCGACGCTGCGACCTCTGCTGCGACTGCAACGGGCGATGCAAATCGTCTCGCGTATTATGGCGGCCTCGGTGCAGTAAAAGCTTCTGTTTTGTTTGATGAAGAAGAAGCAGCAGTCTCCGAGCCGATCACTTCGTATGAATTGTTCAACAATTATCCGAATCCATTCATCCCGACGACGACGATCAGCTATCAAATTCCTGAAGCGGGCCGCGTGACGCTGCGCATTTATAACATGCTCGGCCAACTCGTGGCTACGCTCGTAGATCGCGAAGTGGTCGCGGGCAAACATTCCGTGGTTTGGAATGGAAGGAATGAACGAGGCGAGTTCGTTGCGACGGGCGTGTATCTCTATCGCATGGAAGTCGCCGGCGTGGTGAGGACGAAGAAGCTCGTGCTTGCAAAGTAAGCCCGGCAGCCCGCCTGGGAAGCACATACAACGTGCGGACGCGCTTGCGCGAATGATACCTGCGCGAACGTGTCAAGTTCATTCCACCTGTAAGGTAAAACGAAAAAAGCCCTTCCCGTATTTGCAAAGCAGGAAGGGCTTTTGTTTAAAATGGCCGCGGCGGGAATCGAACCCGCGTCCGCAGGCCAGTCAAGGAGAGCTGCTACATGCTCATGCGGTTGCCCTGTGAGTCACTTCAGCGGCGTGCTGAATTTGCCTTCGGTGACGCTGACGGTTTTGCTGGAATCGGATTGTTCGACGCCTCGAAACTCAAATGTCCCGCCAACTTTTTTCTCCTCGCGAACCGTGAGCTTGACGAGGCCGGATACCGCAATGAAATCTTCGGGCACCTCTTCCGTGCCGCGCGTGTACACGGCGCTCACATACTGCGCACGTTGCGTGCTCATCGTGTCGATGACAAAACTGTCGGGCGAAGTGCTGTTAAAGAATTGCAGCACAATGCCTTCCAAGTTTTGGTCGCTCGGCTTGCCGCCGGTAATGAACAGCACTTCGAGACCATTGACGTTGGTTTGGCTTGGGACCACGAATGCCGCCTTCCAGATTCTGCCATCAATTTTGGCCTCCATGAAGGTCTCCTCCTTGACGTCCGCAATTGCACCGGATTCTTCCGAATTGCACGACAATAGAAACCACGGTAGGAACAGCAGTATCAAAAACTTGACGATTCTGGGAAACATAGCGCCCTCCTATTTGGCTTTCAGGATGCAAATAAGCCGCGAATATTGCTTGAACCGGCGGATTGCGATGCCGGGGCGCGGCCCGCGGTCGAAAAACTTTGTGAGTTCTGTCGGCATTTGAGTTTCTATTGCATTGTAGCTGATCTAAAAAATGCGAATCGTTATAACTCACAGTGGAGGTGTGGCATGCGTTTCTCAATCACCGTGTTTGTCCTCGCCGCGACGGCCGTTTCCAACGTTCTCGCGCAATACCAGCCTGGGAGAAATTATAATGTCACCTTACTTGGGCAGCTCGACCAATACGGTGGCTACTCCAACATTTGGGGCTACACCGATGGCGCCGGAAATGAATATGCCTTGGTGGGCGCCGATCTTGGCCTCTCAATCGTGAACATTACCGATCCGCGAAATCCTGTTGAAGTGGACTTCGTACCCGGGCCGCCGTCGGCATGGCGCGAGATTAAAACGTATAGTAACTACGCCTACGTGGTCAGTGAAGCCACCCAACCGAATCACCTCACCGGCATTCAGATCGTTGATCTTTCTCCTCTGCCAGACTCCGCGCGCTACCTCGGCGTCATGCGCTGGCCCAACGTAAATGCTACCACGGCGAGAGCACATACCATCTCAGTGGATGAGGCCGGCCATCTTTACATTCAAGGCGGAACTGCGACGCAAGGAGCCGCGAACCAAGGCGGTGTGCGCATTCTAAGTTTGGCCAGTCCGGCTGCGCCCACGACCGTTGGTCTCAATGGCTCTCGTTACGTTCACGACTCTTTTATTAAGAACAATCTTCTATTCAACAGCAATATCTATGACGGCGGGCACGTCGACATTTTCAATATCAGTGATCGCGCAAATCCGCGTTTCCTCACCTCCATCACTTATCCCCAAGGCTTTTCGCACAACGCCGGCACGACCGACGACGGCAACTATCTTATTACCACGGATGAGGCGGAAGGCTACACCGTAAAGGTGTGGGATATTCACGTGCTGTGGGATGGCGACTCCGGCAATGACAACAATATCGAGTTGGTGGCCGAGTATATCAGCGACCCCGCGCATATTGCACATAATGTTCACGTCAAAGGCGACTATGCCTATATTGCGCACTACACCGAGGGCGTCACCGTTCTGGATATTGCGGATCCCACGAAGCCCGCGGAGATCGGATACTACGATACCATCGACGAGCCATTCCTCGGCTTCGATGGCGTGTGGGGCGTGTATCCCTATTTTCCTTCCGGCACCTTTGTGGTCTCTGATATGTCCAACGGACTTTTTGTGCTTAAACTCGATCAGAGTCTCCGAGGCGGAAGCATCTCTGGTTTTGTTCTCGAGCAAACCACCGGCAATCCGATTGCGCAAGCCGCGGTGAAGTTTATCGAAGCCGGCAAAGCTCTCGTCGCGGATGCCGGTGGACTCTTTTTGCAGAGAACTTTCGAAGGACATCATACCGTTGCGGCTTCGGCGTTCGGATATTTGCCGGACACATTGGAGGCTAATGTTTCAGCCGGCGGCGAGGAAGTTCTCATCTTTAATCTATCCGCCAACACTGCGGCCATGGCGGTTTCGGTTGATTCGGTTAGAGTCGAATTGGAAATTGGAAAATCCACGCAGCAGAAGTTTGTCGTGCGCAATTCCGGCGGCGGAGTTTTGAATTTTGAAGTGCGCGACCTGGTCGGCCCATTGCCAACTGCGAACGCGGCTGCGCTCGTGCGCCAAAAGCAGAAAATTTCCTGGTCGAAATTTGATTACGCTGCAAAGATGAAAACGAACTTTACCGAACCGAAACCTAGTATGAGCCGGGGCCTTTCGCCTGACTTGAAAACCATTCTCGTTGATCCCGCGGGTGACGTTGCGCATCAACCCGATGTGGTCGCCATTCGCGCCGCGAAAGACAGCGCGCAAGTGACGATGCAAGTCGTGCTCAATGGCCGGCTGAGAACCAATGACTTTGGCGGCGCGATTTCGTTGGACGTGGATCAAGACATTACCACCGGCCTTTACCCGCCGGTCTACGGCATTCCCACACAAGATATCGGAGCGGAATTCGCCGTGTTGACCTTTGGCTTAAGTCAAGGGATAGTTGACCTCTACGCGCTGCCAAGTTTTAATTTCATCGGCGCATTTCCAGCGGTTGTCGATTCCAACAGCTTCATTTTTTCGCTACCGCTCTCCGTATTGAATCACGATGAAGGTAACATGAACGTCACGGCCCTGTTCGGAGATTCACGGGAAGAGACTGATTGGGTTCCGGACGTTGGGCATGGCACCATTGGCGTCGATATCAATGCAGATGTCACGTGGCTCACGGAAGCGCCGACTGCCGCTTCGTTGCGTGGCGGCGAAGCGCAGGAAATCACGCTCAGCTTCGATGCCAACGGTTTGAAGCCGGACACGGTTTATGCCGGTATCGTTTTGGTCGAGCCGCTTGGGGTAAATCTCGCCCCGCAGGCAATTCAAATTCAGCTTGCGACCAAACCTGCACCCAGCGCGGTTCACGATGCCCGCACGCAAATACCGGCTACTTTCGCACTCGGCCCGAATGCTCCGAATCCTTTCAACCCTTCGACTCTGATTCATTATCAGCTTCCGCGAGAGGCGGAGGTCGGATTGACGATCTTCGATCTCCAAGGGCGAATGATCCGAAGGCTGGTGAGCGCTGAGCAACAAGCCGGTTATCACAGTGCAAGCTGGGATGGAAAAGATGAACACGGGCAACCGGTGGGCAGCGGTGTCTATCTCTATCAAATGCGCGCGGGCAATTTTTCGCAAACGCGAAAAATGCTCATGATCAAATAGCGCTGAAAAGCCATCAGTCTTTGCGGCAAACCAGATCGCGCTTGAAGGGCATTCGAGATTTTCTCGAGTGCCTTTTTTTGTTTCGAGGCCCTCGAAATAATTCTTGCACCTCTCGTGCGGGTTTTTATCTTGAGACAAAAGACCTTGTTGCTACTAGCCTCCGCGGACTGCGCATTTAAGAAGACGAGAAGGCTTCATTATGATGACGAATATAACGATGCGTGGTATGACGTGATCAAGAATTTTGTCGCGGCTAGACGCGAATCTACAGAAGGAAATTGGTGCAGTTATAAGGAATTTCCTTTCTTCGGAGGAAGTTAAAATCGCTCGCCTAACGCCGCAGTTGTTTGCACGGGCCATTGCCGAATATAAAAAATTCCACGATACGGAATTGAGCCTGATTGACTGTGTTTCTTTTGTGGCTAGGCCTCATGTGCATGCTGTTGGTGAGGGATGAAATATGCGCGGCTCCGAAGCCGTGAGTTTCTTTGTGGAAGTAAGGGACGCGGCTGATCTTGAAATCCAGAATCTGAGGAGATATGGAAAAACTGTTACGGACCTTCGTGATCTCGTGTGCGCTGCTCGGTACAATCGCTTCCGCTCAATCTCACCCACCCAAACGCGAGTTT
>JABWAN010000394.1 GCA_013361015.1 Candidatus Zhuqueibacterota bacterium
AATTATGAATTTTAAATTGAAAACTATAAGAGCGGAGAGGCAGGGATTCGAACCCTGGGTAGCGCTTTTGGCACTACAACCGCTTAGCAGGCGGCTCCTTTCGGCCACTCAGGCACCTCTCCGAAACGGTAGAATTTTGCATGATCAATTGTGAATGGTTAATTGACAATGGATCATCTAACATTCACAATTGTGCGGAGGGCGGGAGACTCGAACTCCCAAGGGTGATGAGCCCAGCGGTTTTCAAGACCGCCGCCTTACCAATTAGGTCTAGCCCTCCGTAGGAATTGGCACTTAAAAAGCGGGGCAATATACAAATCCACCCTTGTGTAGTCAATCTTTTTTTCGGCCAATTTCCGGCTTGCCACATTACATTTTGACAAAAAACTTTCCCGGCAACTGCTTTAATAAGTTTTTGAATTCGAGATCGAGCAAGATCGCCATCACTTCCGAGGAAGGCAGGCCGGATTTACGAATCAACTCGTCAATGTGCAATCCCTCGTGCGAAAGCAATTGATACACGCGCATGCTCTTGGCCTCCAGTTCCGGCGCCGACCTAGCTTCTACTTGCGTTCGCCCAAATAGCTCAAGTTGCGCCGTCAACTCTTCCAGCACGTCCTCGACGTTGTGTACAAGCTTGGCGCCTTCGCGAATGAGTTGGTGCGGCCCGGCGCTTTTAATACTAAAAATACTGCCGGGCACGGCGAACACTTCGCGATTGTGTTCCACTGCGAAGTTGGCAGTGATCATCGCACCGCTTTCCAAGCCGGCCTCGACAACAATAACGCCGAGAGTTAGCCCGCTGATGATACGATTGCGGCGCGGGAAATTAACAGCATCGGGTTTTGCGCCATAAGCGTACTCGGAAAGCACTGCCCCTTGCGCCGCAATTTCTTCCGCCAATTTTTTATTCTCCGCGGGGTAGATCACATCAAGCCCGGAGCCTAACACGGCAAGTGTGCGCCCGCCATTCTTGCTTGTGGTGCGATGCGCGATCGTATCGATGCCGCGCGCTAATCCACTCACTATTGTAAAACCGCGCGAAGACAGTTCCGCAGCCAGCTTTTCTGCGACCATTTTTCCATATTGCGTGGGCGCCCGTGTGCCCACAATCGCAAGGGCGTTTTGATCCTGTGTGGTGAGATTGCCGTGGAGATAAAGCAATACCGGCGGATCCGGAATTTTTTTCAAGAGGGTGGGATAATCGCCATCCCAATATGTCACCATGCGCTCATTGCGCCGGGCGACGGTTTCCAATTGCCCTTCGGCGAACGCCGTGTCACGATTGTGCAAAATGTTTTCGGCGAGCGTGCGGTCAATGCCCGAAACTTGACAGAGTTCGGCAAGAGAAGCGGAAAGCACCGCGTGGGCGGATTGAAAATGCGCCACCAAGGCGCGAATGCGCGTCGGTCCAATGCCGGGCACCGTGGTGAGTTGCAATAAAGTGCGAAGCGTGTCGAGGTTCAAAACGTCCCCCTTGGGGTTGCGTGTTGAATCAATATTCCTTGGTTTCCACAGCCTCGGCGATCCGCGCCTGAGGGTCCATCATTATCTTTCCCGTAACGCGACCCCACACGGCGCGCATCGCGGCGAGCAGGTCCTCCGCCTGGCTGGCAGTATCGAACTCGAGGTCAATCATGACGTAGTTTGCATCGTCGATCGGTCTTAAAATCCGATAGCGACGTACGCCCGATTTCTGCCGGCCAACAGGATCGCTGTCGAAAGCTTGCTTCCAACCCTCGTAGCTCGAAACCGGATGTTCAATGCGCAGCACGTACATTTTAGCTCCTTCACTCTCGAATGGATTTCAACCTTGAGTATGCTTCAATCTTCTGCTCAAGCTCAATGCCTCGCTACCGCCTGCCACATCAAATCCAACAACTCCCGCAGGCCTTCTCCCGTGACGGCAGAAATGCGGCAAGAGGGATGTGGCAACTTGCTCAAAAAAACTTCGGCAGCGTTTTTGTCCTCACAGAGATCCATTTTTGAAAGTGCGAGAAGGCGCGGTTTTTCGAGCAGACCGCCATCATATCCTTTCAGCTCTTCCAATAACGTCTGATAGGTCGCACTGTAATCTTCGGAATTGGCTTCGATGAGAATCACGAGCGCGCGCGTGCGTTCGATGTGGCGCAGAAACTCGATGCCCAAACCCCGGCCTGCGTGCGCGCCCTCGATCAAGCCGGGGATGTCGGCGACCACAAAACTTTCAAATTCGCCGTGACGCACGACGCCGAGATTTGGCGTCAGCGTCGTGAAAGGATAGTCCGCAATTTTCGGGCGCGCGGAAGATATGCGGGAGAGCAAGGTCGATTTGCCTGCATTCGGCAAGCCCACCAAACCGGCGTCTGCAAGCAATTTCAGTTCGAGTATGAGCCAGCGCGATTCACCCAACTCACCGGGCTCCCATTCGCGCGGCGCTTGGTGTGTGGAGGAAACATAACTCGCGTTGCCGCGACCGCCGCGACCACCACGCGCGATCACGATGCGCTCTCCGAGCGTTACCATGTCTGCCAGCACTTGCTGGGTTTCAGCATCGCGCACGACCGTGCCCGGCGGCACGAGAATGGTCACGTCGTTCCCGTCGTGGCCGGTTTTGTTTGCGCCTTTGCCATGTTCGCCGCGCGTGGCGCGAAAATGTTTGCGGTGTTGAAAGTCGAGCAGCGTGCGCAGATTGCCATTCACTTCGAGAATCACGCTGCCGCCATGCCCGCCATTGCCGCCATCAGGCCCGCCCTTGGGAACGAATTTCTCGCGCCGAAAACTCACACAACCGCTCCCGCCGCGTCCGGCCTCAACGAAAATTTTTGCGGTGTCAACGAACATTCGTAGCTTTCGTAGATAGTTGGTCGTGAGTCGTAGATCGTGAATTGCGCCACGCCGTTCATGACCATAAACGACGCGGCAACCTGTTCATTGTGCCGGCGGCAATGCCACCTCGGGCAACGAAGGCAAACTGACGTGATCGCGCCCCGACCGACTACGCAGTTGAATGAACACCGGAAGCGAATCTGAAAATGTAAAACTGTATTCCGTGGCCAGAGCCGGAAGCTCGACTGCACTGGGCATGGTCGCAAACGGAACATACGCCAAACTGCGTTCGGAATAATACAGCAGATACCCGGAGAATTCTTTAGGCTTGACTGCGCTTGCTTCCCATGTGACAGTCACTCGACCGTTTTCTCGCACGCCGCGCACATTTTGCGGCGGCGGAAGCTCAAGCACATCACGCACTTGCGTAGTGGTTGCGCAACCCAGCAGCACGAGCATAATGACTGCAGCGCATTTTTCCATATCTGCACGAGAGAGACTCATTTGAATGCCAATCACAAGCCTGAATTTCTAAAGCCCCGCCGCCTTTGCTAGGTTCAACATTTCATCCAGAAGCTCTTTCAGCTTTGGGCATTTTGAATAAGCCAAATTGGGATATAATTTCTCGAGCAAGCCAATGCTATGTGTCGTCTTCTTGTAAGATCGCTTCGTCTTTTGCTGATAAATTCGATCTAAAAGCCTAGCCGGTGGTTCATCAAAATTAACTTCCTCCGGGTGCTGAACTTTTCCCGGCAGAGCGCTCTTGATTTCATGCGGGAATAAATTCGGGTCACTGAGCAGCCAAGCTTCTGTTTCATGCACCGCGAGGAATTGCTTAAATTTCGGCAGCGCCACCGCTTTCTCAAGATACTCTTTGGCCCAGTTGTAACGTTGCGCTGCGGTAGTGATATTAGAAGGATAAAACTTGGGGCCGTAAAGATCGAGGAGAGCAATGACCGCAATGATTTTTTCCTTGTCGGGAGCGTTGAGATACATGCGCGCTTTTGTAGGCGCATCTTTCACCAATTGCGGCCAGCCTTTGAAATTCACCGGCGTGATGCCGGCGGGCCGCTGTAATCTTGGATCAAGCCATTTCTTTAAAAACGGCGGCAGCGCCTTCGCTTCCGTTTCACCCTCACAGAACAAAATAAACTTCATTCCATCGCCTCCAATTCACCGGAGCGAAAGAGCGCGCCCAAAGAATATTCTTGCAGCCAATAATCGAGCAGCTCGCCCTGCACATTTTTGAGAATTGTCTCTCCCTCTCGCCATTGGGCAATCGTCGTGGTCGGCTTGGTATCCGTAAAGGCGTCAAGAAATTGCGGCGAGTGTGTAGTGAAAATGACTTGCGTGCGCTTCGAAGCCTCGACCGCATATTCCGCGATGATAGGAAGCATGGAAGGGTGCAAACCGTTCTCTGGCTCATCTATAGCAATCAACCCAGTTGACCAAGGGTTGGTCAAGACGGTCAAAAGTAGCAGA
Organism: Candidatus Zhuqueibacterota bacterium; assembly: GCA_013361015.1. Classification (GTDB taxonomy): domain Bacteria; phylum Zhuqueibacterota; class Zhuqueibacteria; order Zhuqueibacterales; family Zhuqueibacteraceae; genus JABWAN01. The sequence goes on from JABWAN010000394.1 coordinate 4,291, forward strand.
AAACGTAAGGTGCCGTCAGAAAGATCGGCAGCAGATTGCTCGCGCTTGAGCGACTTCCAACGCACACGCATTTGGATTCTGTTGTCGGCAGCCGGTGGGAAAAGCAGTTCTTCAAAATCACTTCCAAAAGCGGCGCGCATAGCTTCATTGATGTCGTTCTTAAAATCGCGGTTTTCGTTGTAGTGTGTATGAAGCACTTGAATTAAGTTCTGACCGTCGGCATCGACCAATCGTTCAGGCCGCGCTAATGCTGCTTGGCGAAGCGAGGCCGTTTGACTAACATCGACGTCGTGATAAACCTTCCAATTCCTTAGAAACAACTCCATCTTTTGGGTGAGAAGACTCATGCCCATGATACGGGTTGAAAGGAGGCTTTCTTCCTCATTGATCTCAAGTTGAAGATCATCCCGCACCGAAATTAATTCTGGCCCGTTACCGAGGAAGTTACCTTTTAAACCGGTGCGCAAAATATGTACGGACGGGGATCCCTGGCCGATTCCAGTTGCGTGCGTCAAAACCTCTTTCTGAAGTCTGTAATAACTCCCTTGCCCGACACGCGCCAGTTCCATATCATAAACTAAAATACTCTTCTGAGTAAGTAAGTCTCTGCCAGACGCTTCGCATTTAAGCGAGAATATAATTGTTGCGGTCTGCCCATCCCAAACGATGGGGGCCATGCCGCCAAGCGATTGAATGTATTTTCCGAGGCGCCCTTGCGCAGAGACGGAAATCAATTCCAAAAAGCGCAGCAAGTTGGATTTGCCGGAGCCGTTTGGGCCGATGAAAACAGTTAGGGGTTCCAGGTCTACGGTGGTATCGTAAAGACTTTTGTACCGTTGGATTCGTATTTGGGTGAGCATAAAACCCTCCAAAAATGAGCTTTTGCCCATTGTCTAAGAAATAAAACAGATGGTCAACCTGAGTGGTTAATTATCAGTAATTCTCATTTTGACGCTTTTGCCTGGGGTTCAAACCCCAGTCTAGTCAAACAAACGTGTTAAAACACGTTAAGAGAGCCACTTTTCAACCTGTTTTAACAGGTTTGGTTTTGTTAGCCGTCGGTTTCAACCGATGGCGATTTCCAAATTGAGAATTGCTGGTTAATTGTGCCTTCCAACAAGGCTTTGTCGGGGATGGTGATTTGTGTGGGTGTTTCATTCACCAGGCGCACATCCCCCTGGCATACCACAAAACGGCCGAATCTAAAATCTCCCTTGATGTGCAGACGGCTGCAATGCAACAAGGAGGGTGCGCCCTGGGGAAAGCGTTCATCCAGGTGGGTGACAAATTTGTAGTGCGAATCCAGTTCCACCACCACCTGCCCCAACTGGCGGCAAGGGTTTGGCACAATGCGCGAATCGGGGGTGAGGCTGTAGGCATCGGAACGGATCGCTAACAGGTCGCTGGTAGTTTTGACCGGCGCAAAACGGGAGCGCGGCACCCGAATAGCTTGTGCGCCTTCAAAAATGGCAATGGCAGACCCCATAGCTGTTTCTAGCTGGTAAACGGGAGGAGAAGACGGGTCGCGGGGATCGGCCGTTTTAGCATTGCGTATAAGCGGCAAACCCAGTTGGTAGTTGCGGGATTCCAACACCTGTTTGAGGGTGGGCAGATGC
>JABWAN010000395.1 GCA_013361015.1 Candidatus Zhuqueibacterota bacterium
ACTAGCCCCCTCGGTAAACAAGCGGAGACGACACTCAAGAACGCGCAGCGACAAACAAAAAAACGCGGCACCGTATTGCCACGCAAGCCGGGCGGCAACCACACGTAACCGAGGCATTGCCGGTTGCTTCACGCGGAAGTGGAGAGGGCGCCGCAGGCATGCAACAAGCGCAGAGCGTTTTCAGAGAGGATGGCGGCTTTGGTCTCTTGTGGAATTGGCAGCGCGAGGAAATCTTCGACATTCCTGCGCATGTCCCTCACGCCGGGGCTGGGCCAGTCCGTGCCCCACAAAGTTTTGTTTGCGATTTCTGCGAGGCGCGGCACATACTCCAACAGTTTTTTGGGTGGAATGCCGGAGATATCGATGTGAATATTTTTGTGGCGGCGCAGCAGAAAGAAAGTCGTTTCCGTGTGCAGCGGCCGGCCCGCGTGCGCAATGATGATCTGCAAATTCGGAAAGTCGACGGCGACGTCGTCGATCGGCATGGTATCCGCGAACACGTTGCGCGCGCCCGGAAAAATGCTCGTGCCGCCATGAAACATGACGAGCATGTTCTCCTGCTCGGCGCGACGATATAGCGCTTCCTGCGCCGTGTTGCCGTAGCGATACGCATTCGCGGCGATATTCTGATGCGGCGGATGCACTTTCAGACAGCGGAGGCCGAGCTTGAGCAGGCGCGCCATTTCCGCTTCGACGTTGTCGCAGAAACGCGGATGCACACCGCCGAACGCGATGAGCCGCCGGGGGTCTGCTTTGCAATAATTCGCGACGAAGTCGTTGGTGGTTGAAGTAAAACCCATAAGATCGGGACTGGGATAATTGATCAAGCCCACGCGCTCCACTTCGTTGGCATCGAGAAATTCCAAAAACGCTTTCGGAGATTGCAAATACTCCTCGATCGCCGCCAGGTCGTTGCGGCCGGCCAGCATCAAATCGCGCACACCGGGTTTGAGCTGTTCCCACGGTTGAATGTGAACGTGAATGTCGATGATCGTCATGAGGTGTTGTCTTTTAGGAGCACAGACGATTTTTCTCAAATCGTCATGGCCGTTTGAGATGATTCGCTCGCGCTCCGCTTTGCGGAGTGGCGCGGAAAAAGTTTGGACGGAGCGGCGTGGTTTTGCTCTGCGAGCGCACTGCTCTGAGCCGCGGTATTTCAAAATAACTTTTCGCGATAGCGTTCTTTTCCATTCACCAACACCGCTTGAATACCGGCGTTGCCGAACCGGTCAATGGCGACGCGCATGGCAATGGTTTCGTCTTCGTTCGGCTGTTCCAAAACGCGACCCTGGCCTTCGGGCACGAAGTAGTTTTCAATGCCGTAACGCACGTTGATTTGCGTCACGATTTTGCCCTCGTGCTTTTGTTGCAGTGTATCGAGCCAGGCTTCGCTTGGAAGACTGTCCGGCACGGAGGCTGTGAGCCAGGCATCTTCAACCACCCATTCGACTTCACCTTTGAGGACGACTTGCTGCGCCGTGTGCGACGGGCGTTGGCGGTGCACGGAGATGGGTTTGGCATCGGTTTCACCGGGCTGCAAGAGCACAAATACTTGCTCATGCTTTTTGAAATTGCGATCGCCGGCAACACTGTCCAAACGCAGCGTGCTGATTTTGTAGTTCAGTTGCACGTAATCGCCGCGAAAGAGCGAGCGCGGGTCGATGGGCGCGGTGGCCAAAACTACGGGCGTGCCGGTGGCAAGCGTCCATTGCTTCTTCGCGATCATTGCAAGCAACACCAGCGTTTGCAGGAGCACGACGAGCACAAGCTGCCGCTTCATGGCCGGCCCCCTTCGCCGCGTTGGGCGAGAATTTGTTCGGTGAATTTGCGGCGCTGCTTTTCGAGCAAGTAGCCGCCGCCGAGCAATAGAATTCCGCCCACCATAAAAAAGAAGGAGCGATTCAGCAGCGTCCAGAACGTATCGAAATAGCGCGTGACCATTCCCGCGGCGAAGAAGACGAACGCAGTGTTGACGAGGTATCGATCCTGTTGTGCCATGCCCGAATAGATGAGCCACACCAGCCCGGCAAAGAAGAGGAGATTGCAGCCGATCGCCGCCAGGTCGCTGTACTGGTTTGGAATGAAAAGATTGACGGCCAGCAAGGCGAGAATGGCGGCCAGTAGTGCTCTTCCCCAAACTAAATATGTGAGCGACGCTAGTTGCGATACGCGCCGGCGATGCCAAATCGCCAAACCCATCAAACCAAAGAGCAGAATGCCGGTTGTGAGCCGCCAAAAAGCTGCGGCGGGGCGCGGCGAGTAGGTTTCTTGCGGGTGCAAGTCGTGCAGGCCGGGAAAGGTCAAAGCGTAGAAGACGAGCAACGCGGCGAGCGCCGCATAACGTTGCACGGGCGCGCTGAATTCCCGCACCGCGTCATAGGTCGCCATCAGCATGCCGGCAAGCATCAAACCGAGATAGACGAGAAAATAAATCTGCAAAAGAAAGAGGCTCGCGCCGCGCAGGGATATTTCCGCATTCCACGCGAGATTGAGATAAGTAAACAGGCTCCACGGCATGAACGACAACAACGCCCAATGCCAAGCCGTCCGCCATTTTCTTTGGAAGATGAGGACCGCTGAGAGTACCCACACGAGCAGAAAAGGCCAGTGCAGTTTGTCCTCGAACTCAAAAATCTCCATGCCGGTCCACAACGTCGCGAGCGCGAGGGCGGCGAGCAGTGCGGGCTGGGAGCGCAAAAGATAAGCAACCAGCAAGCCGCCCAAGGACCACAGTAGCACGCCGTTGGGATAGTGTTCGTCGATGTGATAGATTTGCGCGATGAGCATAATGTTCGCGCCGAAAAGAATGACGCCAAGGAGCAACAGCGCTTGACTGAGCAGGGGAGAATTTTTGCGAGGCTCGAGGTAATGCGCCAGGCCATAAGCGCTCCACATCGCGCCGAAGAGAATGAGGAGTTTGACGAGCTTGGGCATCACGCTCCAATTAGCCGCGAAGAATGTGATGACCCCCGTGCCCAGCAGCAATACACCCAGCATCGAAAACGCGGAGACGGGATAGCGCGTTGCGCTCGTGCGTGCGCCGATATAATCGAGAATGGGTTGCTGTTGTTCGGCATGGAGCAGGCCGCGCTCGACCCATTGCGGCAGTTCATGTTGCAAGCGTTTTAAAAATCTGTTCTCACGCATGAGGGTTCTTCCTCAAAAGAAAAATTTTCCCAACGGATAGAAACCACGCAGCGGATGAAAGAACCTCTTTATCCGTTGCGTTGTTCCTGTCCGTTGCCCACCCTTCTGCATAAACAAAAATCATTCGAGCAGGCTGCTGGCTCATTTCATCAACCTCTGCGCGAAGAGCCAGCGCCACAAATCCTCCTCCGCATAAGCGCGGTCCCACGAATTGTGCTCGACGCCTTCATATTCGGTGTATTTGACGCTGCCGCCGAGCGCGCGCAACGCCGCGGCCATGTTGCGCGATTCAGTCACCGGAATCGTGCGGTCCGCGCTGCCATGAAAAATCCACACGGGTGTTTTGCCGATTTTCTGCGCGAGGGTTTCGTAGGGCTTGTCTTTGGGCACTTGAGCAATGACGTGCGGTGGAAATGGAAAAGTGCGCGGCGGAACCACGCCGCCACAAACCGGCACGAGCGCGGCGAATTTTCCGGGGTTGCGGCTGGCGATATAGAATGTGCCATACCCGCCCATTGAAAGCCCGGTCAAATACACGCGGCCGCGATCGCCATGAAATTCTGCAATCGTTTGTTCGAGCGCCTGCAAGGCTTGTTGCTCCATGTCGGCAATCCAAACTTCGCCCCAATGGCATTGCGGCAGCACGACGAGGCCCGGAAACGTTTCCATTTGCCGGCGCAAAACCGGGCCCAGTCCGGTTCCGGTTTGCATGGTGCAATCGTTGCCGCGCTCGCCGGCGCCGTGCAAGAAGAGCAGCACCGGCCATTTCTGTTTCGGCGAATATTGCTGCGGAACGAAAACTTGATAGCAGTATTCGTTCCGGCCGAGCGTCACTTTGCGCTGCAGAAAACCCGTTTCAGAAGAGGGCGTGGGCACAGTGAAAGCGGTCACGAGCAGCATAAGAAGGTGGATCATCGTGCTTCCTATTTCGAAAGTCAGAGATCATTCCAACGCCGGCGCGAGGCCTTCGAGATCGAGATTCTGCGCCGGTGTAGAAGTTATGGGAGCCGTTGCCGCGGCGTGTTGTTGATAAAGAAAAGTCTCACCGGCATAGAGCGCGAGCTTGAGGGCCATGCGCGCGAGCACATAAAATTGCTGCAAAAGAAAAAGCAGCAAAACGATGAACATATTTGAGGCCGAGAAACTATTCGCGAGTGGATTGTAGAGCGCCAGCAACAATGCTCCGGCGATAAACATGAACAACCCCAAGCCGAAGGTGGTGAGAAAATTGTCAAAGGCGAATTTGATGCCCTGCCAAATCGCGACACGCATTTTGTGCTCTTCATGCAGCACGGTGTGAACGCGCGCATAGTCGAAGATCATGCCGAATAGAATTACACTGAGCGCCGTGATTGCGAGGCGCACCCAGCTCCCCAAATAAGTGATACTTTGATAGGCGTCTTTGCCCCATACTAGGCGCTGCACCCCGGTCTCCAAAAACTGCACGCAAAACAAAATGCCGAGCAGGGGAACGGCGTACAACGCCAGGCGCACGAATCTGCCGAAGTGTGCCGCGGCGCCGCTCCAAAACTGTTGGGAAGTATAACGCTCCTGCGTTGCGAAAATCGTGAAGGCGCCGCCGGAGAGAAACAACCCGAAGAGCCAGTAGAGGCCGGGCACAACCAGCAGCATGGCCCTTTGTGTCGTCAGCACAGCTTCATTACCGCCGAAAAATTCAAAAACAAAGTCCATATCCAAAGCGCCGCCGAGCTTTGCCCCCATTTGACTGTCGCCGATATAATTTGAAAGCATGGCGCGAAAGGGCAGCAGCAAAATCAAGCCGAATAGAAAATTGGCGAGATAAAACACGAACACCATGCGCCGGTTTGCGCGCAGGTGAGCGAATCCGTGTTTGAGGCTGGGGATGAGCATTTTATGCGTTCCTTATGAATGGTTCAAATTCAATGAGTGCCATCTTAGGAGACATTCTTTGACCGCGAATTAACGCCTGTGTTCGTTAGGGTTTTTCATTCGCGAAAATTCGCGCTCATCAGCGCATAAAGAACTTTCTTCTGATTGGTGGCGGCGCATCGGAGAGGCGCTAGAAAATCAACTCAAAGCCCGGCAGCACGAGCCACTCGGGCTGTTCGAGCAGGAATTGCATCCAAAACAAAAAGCGCGCGCTCAATTTGTTCGTGCCGAGGCTCGAGGCGGTCCCGAGACCGCTCGATCGCGCCGAGGCCGACGAGGACTCCTCGCTCCCCCGGCGGCCCCGGCGGCTGCGGCCCTGATCGCGGGTCGAGCGGCGGTCGGCGCGACCGGCCGTCCATTCGGAAGGCGTCGCGATTTGCGGTAATGAGATGCGCGAACACCGAAAAATAGGCGGCCGTGCTGTCACCTTCGATTCCACGCAACGAATCAAGGTCGATCGGCCGATCGAGCTGGCGTAGCGTCTGATCAATTCGTGAGGCCGCGCGGCCTACCGCTTCGCTGGCAGATTGGTCCGAAAGCTCTCGACCCGCGCGGCGAAGGACAGTGCGAAAGTTCGCGAGTTTTCCGACGACGAATCCGCGGGCGATTGCAGCCGCCTTCGTCAGATCGTCGGAAGTCCGATATTGCTCGCGGCGGAGGAGCACATTTCCGGGCGAAAAGCCATTAACGACGGCGACAAGCCGGCCATAATCGGTGAGGAAGGCCAAGCCGATGCCGCGCTCCGCACAGGCGCCCATCAGCGGAACGCTGCACGAGACGCGACCGAAGCAGGCGATCGAACCCAGATTATTAAGCGGCACGCGAAGCTTTTCCTGGCGCTCGACG
>JABWAN010000396.1 GCA_013361015.1 Candidatus Zhuqueibacterota bacterium
CGTCGGACCAGTTGCCCGCATCGAGAATGCACGTCTTGCGCCAAATGCCGGCGGTACCGTTGAAATTAATAAAGAACCCTGCGCCGTTGCGCGCGGTTTGCTCGACCACGAAATGGCCATCCAAACCGATGGCCTGTAAGCGCGTGAGGATCGAGTAATTGTAATTAATATGTCCCCAGCGCGTTTGCACCATGCCTATTTTGGCGCTGGCAAAATACGGGAGCGTGCGCATCAAAAAATCACGCGGGGGAACAAAATCTGCATCGAAGATGGCGATGAATTCTCCGGTCGCGGCTTCCAACCCGGCACGCAGCGCGCCGGCTTTGTAACCTTGACGGTTTTCACGGTGCAATAAGTGAATGTCGAAACCTCGCGCACGACATTCCGCCACCACGCGTTGCGTCACACTCAATGTTTCATCTGTGGAATCATCAAGCACTTGAATTTCGAGACGCTCACGCGGATAATCCATGCGGCACGCCGCACGAATCAATCTTTCCACAACATAATATTCGTTATACACCGGCAACTGCACGGTGACGCGAGGGGGGCATGCGATGGGCTTGGGGCGCAGCCCGCTCAGGCCGCGGTATTTCTTATAGTAATGAACCATCACGAAGCCGTGCGCACCAAAAACCAGCAGGATGCACAGTGCGGCGAAATAGGCGGCCAACACACCATATTCAAGAACAATAGCCATAATATGAAATTGCGCCGCAGACGCTGATTTGCTCTCCGGCGTAAATCTTCTCCTTCCTCCTTAATTCTGAACGGCGGCAAGTATAAGAAAATCGCTTCTCATGTGCAAGGCTTTGTTCGGAGGGGTCTACACAATTTGAAATTGAAATTGCAAATTTATAATTTAATTTTTGGCCCGTTTGGGGTGTGGCCTCGACTCCACTGCGAATAATCGTACGCCGCTCACCACCCGGTCACCGACTTGTTGATGACTTCCTCCGCAATCTTGGCAACCGCTTGGCTGATCGCGCTTTGGCGATCGCCCGAACTGGCATCACCCGGTGTGTACGTGCCGAATTGCGTGAGATCTTCCTCCCAAATCACTTTGCGTTTCTTCACTTCTTCATATTTGATGTGCACCGTGAGCGTCACGCGGATTTCCTGCACTTGCTCGCTCTTCGTATAAACGCCCGCCTGCTCGACCACGCGCAACAACGTTCCGTTCACAATAGAGTCCGCGGTGCGGCGATCGGCAATCTTCAAATTGTTGTCACGCGTGAACAGCTCGATGATAGTATTCGTCAGTTGCTCTTTGATGCCGAACTCCGCGGTTTGATCGTTGAACACCGGCACCGCCACGGTTTTGATGTTCGGATTGCCCGAGCCGGAAAAAGAATAGGGGCCACAGGCAAAAAAGACTTGCGCTACGAGCAACAGAAGAATTTTGCCAGCGTGCCTCGCAAATATATTCTCCCCTTGAGGGAGGCTAGGGGAGTGCTTTTCTGATCGAGCAAAGCATACAGGACCTTGAAACGCCGTAAAGCCAAGACACCCCCCTGCACCTCTCAAGGGAAGAGTTTTAGGATGTGCGCGAAACTTGTCGTGCAATGGGATCATCACAATCATTTTCACTTGAGCGAAACTCGGCAGTATGGGTGTTCTACGGCGAACAAGACTTTTTCTCAAAACGGCAAATCATACTCTTTAATCTTGCGATACAGCGTGCGCTCGCTGATTTTGAGCATCTGTGCGGCTTTGCGGCGATTGCCGCGCGTGCGCTCCAAGGCTTCGTAGATCATGCGCTTTTGCATCCCCTCAATGGATTCGAAGCTGTCTTCCACTTTCGTCACTTCGCCGGAATCAACTTCGTGGACGAACGCATTGTCCTCATAGCCCGGCTTGAGGCGGCGCATGGGCGAAATGTATTTGCCCACGAGCAGCTCGCGCAATTGTGCAATCTCGTTTTTGAGATCAACCAGCGCGCGATAAATGAATTCTCTTTCTACTTCTTCGCTCGAACGATTCGTCGGCACCGGCAGCGGGCGCGCAAAATCATTTTTGCGCGGAAGATGCCGCAGCAGAGTCCCCTCGTCGACGCGGCGGCCGCGCTCGATGACGATGAGCATTTCCACGAAATTTTTCAGCTCGCGCACGTTGCCGGGCCAGTGATACTCCTGCATCACGCGCATGGCCGCATCGGAGAAGCCCTCGAACTCGATCTTATTCTGCTGGCAAAAATCCGTCACGAATTTTTTCACCAGCAGAGGAATATCCTGCGCACGCTCGCGCAGCGGCGGAATGCGCATACGAATCGCGTTGAGGCGATAGAACAAATCTTGGCGGAAGTTGCCGTGCTCGACCGACTCGCGCAAATCGCGGTTGGTCGCCGCAATCAAGCGCACATCCACGGCGCGCGCACTGCTGCCGCCGACGCGGATAAAATCCTTGCCTTCGAGAATGCGCAGAAATTTAACCTGTGCCGCTAGCGGCATCTCGCCTACTTCATCGAGAAAAAGTGTGCCGGTGTCTGCAGATTCAAAATAGCCTTTGCGTGAGCCGATGGCGCCGGTAAATGCGCCCTTCTCGTGGCCGAATAATTCCGACTCAATGATGCCTTCGGGAATCGCGCCGGCATTGACCACAACGAAAGGCTTGTCGGCCCGTTTGCTGAGGCGATGAATGGCGTGCGCAATCAACTCTTTGCCGGTGCCGCTTTCGCCGTAAATGAGCACAGTGATATCCGTGGCAGCAACCTGCTGCACGGTTTCAAGAATTTGCAGAATTTCCGGCGAATTGCCGACCAGCCCGATCTCTGCGCGCAGAGTATCCAGCGTAACGTCCGTGTCCATGGTATTATTCTGAGTCGGGATCATACGTGATCTAGGCCTTGCTCAACGCAAATTTTACACGTTACATTTTTACACCTTACACGCGCTTCGTGTAAAGTGCAAGTTCATCATCATCAAGAATACTTCGCGCGATTTTGAAACCACTTCACGGTTTCCGTCAAGCCGTCGCTCAACTTCATTTGCGGCTCCCACCCCAGCAAGCGTTTGGCTTTACTCCAATCCAAAACGCTGCGCATTTGCTCTCCGGGCTTGGCTTCGCCGTGCTGTTCTTGCGCGCGATTGCCGGTGATTTTATTCAAGTGCCCAAACAATTCGTTCACATCGGTTTCAATGCCGGTGCCAACGTTGAAGTAGTCGCTGTGCGCGTAATTCAGCGCCGCAACGTTCGCGCGCACGACATCGCCAACGTAGACATAATCGCGCGTTTGCTTGCCCTCGCCGTTGATGATGGGTTGCTCGCCGGCCAGCAAACGCGAGGTGAAAATCGCCACAACGCCGGCTTCACCGTGCGGACTCTGGCGCGGACCGTACACGTTCGCGTAGCGCATGAGGCCGTATTTCATGCCGTAATTTTTCCCAAAGAAGGCGATATATTTTTCACAAGTCAGTTTGGTAATGCCGTAGGGCGAGGCCGGCCACGTGCGATGCTCTTCCTCTGCCGGAAACTGCTCTTGTTCGCCGTACATCGCGCCGCCGGAAGAGGCAAACAGAATGCTCTGCACGCCGGTTTTGCCGGCCTGCTCCAAAAGGTTGAGCGTGCCGATAATGTTCACGTCCGCATCGTAACGCGGATCAGCGACGGACTTGCGTACGTCCATTTGCGCGGCTTGATGGCAAATCACCTGAAATTCTTCGCGCGCAAAAATCTCCGCGATTTCCGCGCCGCGAATATCGGCTTCATAAAACTTTGCTTTCGGATTAAGATTCTCTTTACGGCCCGTCACCAGATTATCCACCACCACCACCTCGTGGCCGAGTTCGATAAAAGCATCCGTCAGGTGCGACCCAATAAACCCGGCTCCGCCGGTGACTAAAATTTTCATGCTGCTTTCCTTTCGTTGCAGTGCGTGATGTCTTTTAAAAATTTCTGTCGATTATGACTTTTCAATTTGAGCGCCTGCCTTCAGCTTGTCATTCTGGAAGAACCTTCCCTAGCTCTCGGCACACATTTCAAAATGAGATTTGTCTCAAGCACGAGGGAAGTTTCCTACGGAATGACAATCAAGAGAACGGCGAATTTCAATTTGCATTACTCTTCAGATGCTTCAACGCCTTCGCGCCAATATCGGTGCGATGATATTCGCCTTCGAAGCGAATGCGATTGACGGCTTGATACGCGCGTTCGCGCGCTTGTTGAAACGTATCGCCGAGGCCGGTGATGGCGAGCACGCGGCCGCCGTTCGTCACCACTTTGCCACGCGGGCCTTCTGCGGTTCCAGCGTGAAAAACGATAACATTCTTTTCCTCGCTGCGTGACAGTCCGCTAATCACCTTGCCGGTTTCATACTCACCGGGATAACCGCCGGAGGCCAGCACCACCGCCAGCGCCCATTGCGAAGCGAGCGTGAGCCGATAATCGCTCAAATCGCCCTGCGCCACGAGCCACATGGCCTCGACGAGATCGGAAGTGATGAGCGGCAGCACGACTTGCGTTTCCGGGTCGCCGAAGCGGCAATTGAACTCCACCACTTTCGGGCCTTCGGCAGTGATCATCAAGCCTGCGTACAAAACGCCGCGATACGGTTTGTGTTCCAGCGCCATACCTTCGATGACGGGCTGCAGAATTTGGCGATGTACGCGCTGCAGCAACTCCGCGCTCATAGTCGGCGCGGGTGAATAGGCGCCCATGCCGCCCGTGTTCGGGCCGAGATCGCCGTTGTAGACAGCCTTGTGATCTTGCGCCGCCGGCAGAATGCACAAATTCACACCATCGGTCAAACAGAACACCGAAACCTCCTCGCCCTCCATAAACTCTTCGACGACGATACGATTGCCGGCCTCGCCAAACTGCTTTTGCTCCATGATCATCGCGAGCGCATTTAGCGCTTCATTGCGCGAATGGGCCACGATCGCGCCTTTGCCCGCGGCCAATCCATCGGCCTTGATAACGACTGGAATTTTACATTTGAGCAAATACTGGCGCGCGGCTTCGGCTTGCGCGAAGATTTGATATGCCGCCGTGGGGATGCGGTATTTGCGCATGAAATCTTTCGCGAACGCTTTGCTGCCTTCCAACTGCGCGGCTTGCTGCGAAGGGCCGAAGATGTATAAACCGTGCGCCTCGAACTCGTCCACGATGCCGGCAACCAGCGCCGGCTCCGGCCCAACGATGGTGAGATCGATCCTTGCCTCTTCCGCAAAATGGCGTAATGCCGCAATATTAGTAGAAGAAATATCGACACTGGCCGCGAGTTGCGCAATGCCAGGGTTGCCGGGGGCGCAAAATATTTTCCCCACACGCGGACTTTGCGCGAGCTTCCACACTAAAGCGTGCTCACGCCCGCCGGAGCCGACGACGAGCAGACGTAATTTTTCGGAATGCAGGAGAGTAGTCATGTACTTTTATTGGAGCTCACGCGCTAGCACTCGTTGATCGAGGATAGAGGATCGCGGATCGTAACTTCACTCTGCTTGCTCCACGATCCGCCATCCGCCATCATCGATTCTCAATCCACTATCTTCGATCCTCAATCATCAAACAATCTCATCGCCCGCGACGGCGCGAACTCTTCACCGCATACGCCACCGGCGCTTTCTTTTTGCCGCTGCGCAAGCGTTCGATCTCATCGCGCAACTCCGCAGCACGTTCGAAATTGAGCTGACGCGAGGCCGCGAGCATTTCTTCTTCCAACTTTTCGAGCGCGTCTTCGCGTTCCATTGCTGAGAGATTTTGCCAGGCGTTTTCGGAGATTTGCGGCTTGCTCTCCTGCCCGTATTTATCCACTTTGGCATCCGCCACGCGCGTGGATTTCATGATCTCTTCCGCGCTTTTATAAATTGTCTGCGGCGTGATGCGGTGCTCTTCGTTATATTTGCGTTGAATCGCGCGGCGGCGATTGGTTTCTTCGATCATCTTGCGCATGGAGCCGGT
>JABWAN010000397.1 GCA_013361015.1 Candidatus Zhuqueibacterota bacterium
CACGATTCTATGAAAAATTAGCCGACCGGCGCGTCCGTTGTTTTCTTTGTCCGCGCTATTGTGAGATCGGCGACGGTCAAACGGGATTCTGTTTTGTGCGCAAGAATGAAGGCGGTATGCTCTACTCTCTTGCCTATGCTAACCCTTATGCCGTTCACGTGGATCCCATCGAGAAAAAGCCCCTTTCGCACTTTCTCCCCGGCACGCAAATTCTTTCCATCGGCACCGCAGGCTGCAATTTGGGTTGCAAGTTTTGCCAGAACTGGGACATTTCCAAAGCCAAGTATGATCAGGAGCGCGCGCACGGCCTCTCACCGGAACAGGCAGTGGCGCTCGCGCTGGCGCATGAATGTCCGAGCATTGCATTCACATATAACGATCCCACGATTTGGGCTGAATATGCGATCGACATTGCGAAGCTCGCGCATCGGCGCGGCTTGAAAACGGTAATGGTCACTGCGGGCTACATAACGCCGGAGGTCCTGCCCGAAGTTTACGATCATATGGACGCCGCGAATGTCGATCTCAAAGGCTTCACGGAAAATTTTTATCGCAAAACCTGCCTTGCGCATCTCGCGCCCGTGCTTGAAACGTTGAAGCTGCTCAAACAGCGCGGGACGACGTGGCTCGAGATCACGAACTTGATCATTCCCACGCTGAACGATACGCTGGCCGAAATTCGCGAGATGTGCTTGTGGATTCTCGAATACCTGGGTCCGGAGGTGCCGTTGCACTTCACGGCGTTTCACCCGGATTTCAAGCTGATGCATTTGCCGCAAACTCCAAGTACAGTGCTCGAAGAGGCGCGCTTGCTCGCGCTGGAGTTGGGCGTGCATTATGTATATCTCGGCAACGTTCACACTCCCCAAGGGAACAACACCTATTGTCCGATTTGCCATACCCTGCTCATTGAGCGCGCGTGGCATGCGGTGAAGGCGATCAATTTGGCAGAGGCCAGTTGTCCGCAATGTGGCCATGCGATTCCGCTGGTGCTGGGCGCGAAAGCCCGGCGGCGCACGCGATCATTGCAAAGATACGATGCGTTGGCCTGATTCGACCGCTTCGAAAACAAGGAAGGATTCCGGCGCACGGTAAATATGACGAATGAAAAGCAAGAGGCTCACGCTCCGCGCTTGTTGTTAGTCGATGGTCAATTTAACCAAACTAGCGATTTGGTGCAGGCGTTGCGCGACAGCGGCATGGAAGTCGAAGTCACGGACTCCGCGCAAGAAGCCTTGAATGCACTGCAGCAGCGCTACCGCGATGTGTTGTTGCTCGAGGTGCCATCGCAAGATATGCCGTCGGCGCAAATGGTCGCAGTAACGCGCAATCGTTTTCCATTCCTGCCGGTCATCGTATTGTCGGATCAAAAGCGCATGAATGAGGCCATCGGCGCACTCAACGCCGGCGCCATGCATCTCATTCCGATTCCATGCCAAATCAAACAGGCCATTAGCGCTTTGCGCAAGATTCTGGGTTTTCACCAGGAGCTTTTGACGCCGGCGCGCGTTTTTCCAAAGCTCATACAGACCGTGCGTTTCGAATTGCCGAGCAGTTTGGATTACGTCACCGGCGCCGCGAATCAATTGACCGAAATGCTCGTGCGCTTCGGCATCATCTCGTTAGAGGAGATTAACCTCAAGATTGCGCTAGTGGAGGCGTTGACCAATGCGATGGAGCACGGGCATGCTTTCAATGCGCAGTTGCGCGTGAAGGTCGAAGCGAAGATCGACGAGCGCAAGGGCGAAATCAAAATCAGCGATCAGGGCAAAGGGTTTAATCATCGCCATTTGCCCGATCCCACTGCGCCCGAAAATTTGTACAAGCCCCGCGGACGGGGCATTTACATGATGTATCGTTTGATGGACGAGGTCCATTTCAATCGAAAAGGAAACAGCGTGCGTTTGATTAAGTATCGGCGCGGCGCTTCCTCTTGCGCGGAGTAATCGCGATATCCTCCGCGAATTTTCCTCCCTCTGTTGTTGTGCAAATCAGGATTCTCAAACTCTCCGCCTTCGCGCACGCGAGGGCGAGCAGCCAGGCTGGCTGGTGGAAAACATTGCAAATTGTAGATTGCAAAGCTGCAACCTAGAATTTGAAATGCTCTTGGCTTTGACGGAATTTCACCAGAAAAGGAGCACTCCGATGTCTTTCGTTGCGGAATTGGAACCGCGCGCGGTATGGAAACATTTCGACGAAATTCTGAAGATTCCTCGCGGCTCGGGTAATGAACAGGGAATGCGCGAATATGTGTTGAGCGTGGCCAAACGGCTCGGACTGCAAGCGCGCCAAGACAAAACCGGCAATGTCGTCGTGGCGAAACCCGGTACTTCCGGCCGCGCGGACAAGCCCGTCACCGTACTGCAAGCGCATTTGGATATGGTGAATGAAAAAAATTCCGACGTCATTCACGATTTCGAAAAAGACCCGCTCCAGCCGCGTTTGGAGGGTGAATATCTCAAAGCTACCGGCACGACGCTAGGTTCGGACAACGGCATCGGCGTCGCTTCCGCGTTGGCACTGCTCGAAACCACGGAGGTCAAGCACGGACCGCTCGAGTGTTTGTTTACGGTCGATGAAGAAACCGGGCTCACCGGTGCGAGCAATCTTGCGGATGATCTGCTGGCCGGCCGCGTGCTCATCAATTTGGATACAGAAGAGGAGGGGGCCCTTTACGTCGGCTGCGCCGGCGGTGCGGGCACGGAGATTTTTCTTCCGCTAAAAGAAAACGCAGCGCCGGATGATCATGTTGCCTTGCAGCTCAAGCTTTCAGGTTTGCGCGGCGGCCACTCCGGCGTCGATATTCACTTGCAACGCGGCAATGCCAACAAACTCATGGCGCGCGCGTTGTATCGTGTAGCACAGGAAACCGGCATCAAATTTCGGCTCGCGGCTTTTGCGGGGGGCAATAAGCACAATGCTATTCCGCGCGAAACGTTTGCGACGGTGCTGGTGCCGCGCAGCGCGCAGAAAAAAATGCAGCAAGCCCTGCGGCAACAACTCGCGGATTTGCAAGCCGAGTATGCCGCCTCCGATCCCAACCTCAATTTGACTATCGAGAAAATCAAAGCGAAAACCGCATGGAGCAACAAAACCACCGCCGCCGTGCTCGGTTTGCTGCACGCGTTGCCGCATGGCGTGCTTATGATGAGCAACGATATTCCGGGTTTGGTGGAAACCAGCAACAACCTTGCGGTGGTGGAAGTGAAAAAGAAGAAGCTGCGCGTTCATTGCAGCACGCGTAGCTCAGTGAATACTGCGTTGCAAGCGGTGCGCGATCAAATCCGCGCTCTAGCGGAAGCTTTCGGCGCGGAAGTGGAAGAAGAAGCCGGGTATCCCGGTTGGAAGCCGAATCTGCAATCAAAAGTTTTGCAAGTTGCGCGACAAGTGCACCAAGAACTCTTTGGAGTAGAGCCTGCCATCAAAGCTATTCACGCCGGTTTGGAATGCGGCATCATCGGGGAAAAGTACCAAGGCATGGACATGGTCTCCCTGGGGCCGCAGATCGAATTCCCGCATTCGCCGGACGAGCGGGTGAAAATTTCCTCTGTCGGAAATTATTACAAGCTACTCGTCGGCACTCTCGAACGACTCGCGGCATAAGGCGTTGCTTGCCGCAATCAGCGGTCCGTTATTCTGAAAGAATTTTGCTCTGGGCTGGGCGCATTTCCAATCCGTGAAGCTCGGCATCATTCTTTTGGAATGACGGACCTCTTGAACGTTTTCAGACAATCACAATTAATCACCTCATCGCTCGCAGCTCGCACGACAACATGACGCAAGCGTACGGCTCATTAGTGCGTAAAGCTCTTACATACTGCCTCCGTATTCTCTGGGTCGCTGGCTTGATCGGTTCCAGCAGCGACGCTGCCATTTCTTTTTCTCGCCCCGCAAGTTCGCGTTGGCTTGGCGTCGCTTCTGTTTTGGAAACGCCGGAGTTTGCTCCGGCCTCCAAGCCCGATGATCCACCTGCTGTTACCGCCGCCATTGCTTACACTTTCAGCGTCGATAAATCTCGACCCGAGATTTCAGACAGCTTGATCTACCGCATCGTGATTTGGAATGACCCGCTGCTTTCCGATACGTTGCGCAGCGTCGAAGCGGAGTTCTCTTTGCCGCGTTTGCAAAACGGCAATTTTGCTTTGCAGCTCGCGACGTTTCGTTACACCGGGCCTTATCCGTTTGTCACGGACACCGCGCAGGGCAAAATTACTTGGCAGCTCGGCGACATTATTCGCCATACGCCGCGCTTGCCCAGCGATACCGTAGGCGTCGCCTTCTCATTTCATCTCGCGGACGTAAGCGAGTTTGCATTGGAGTGCGGTGAGAATCCATTAACGGCGTTTGCGCGCGTGTCCTTTCTCGATGGCCGCGGCCAGCGCATCTACCCCGGCACGCAGCGCGCCGCGGAAAGCACGCTCGCACTCACGCCGGACTTTGTCGCAATCGGAGTCACGAGCGCGCCGCAAAGGCTGCAACGCGGAGATACGCTCGCGGTCACGTATTCGTATCGCAACGCCGGCAACGTCGGGCGAGCGCTCATGCTTTGCCTGCGGATTCCAAACGGCTTCTCGCGTAATGGAATTCTAGTCGTGCCGGATTCATTGCGCTTGCGACTATTGCCGCCGGATTCGCTTTGTGTCGATCTCGGTTTTGTTGCGGCCGGGAACTTAGGTGCGGTAACGTTGCGCTTTCCGATTGAGCAAAATCTTTCTGCGCAGGCAGACTCGCTGTGTTTGCGCGGCGCGTTAGTGACGGATTGCGATCGCGAGCCGGCAAATAATTTTTATAGCCAAGTCTGCTCACAAATCGAGCCGTTGGATTTGCTCGCCGTCACGAAGACGGCCGCGCGCAATCGTGTTGAAGTCGGCGATACGTTGGTATACACGATTCGTTTTGAAAATCGTGATGCACTCGTCACCGCCTGGAATGTTGTGATTACGGATATGTTGCCGTTCGGTGTGGATTTACTTACCGCAGACTCGGTTTTCACTTTCGCGAATGGCGTGCTCATCTGGCAGCGTGCGCAATTGCCGCCACAAGGAAGCGGCACTCTGCGCTTCTCCGTGCGCATTCGCCCGGATTTCTATGCAACGCAAGGCCGCGGCCTCGCGTGCCTCGGCGCACAAATCACGAATGTCGTGAATATCACTTCGACTGCGCCGGATGGTTCGCCCAGCCCGGAATCATCAACCCGCATGGCGAACAACAGTAGCGCGGTCGCGGTGCATATCGCACCGCTCGGCGATGTGTTGGAAATCACGCAGACGCTCACGGCGCTGCCACCGGCGAATCTTGCGAGTCTGCTGCCCGGTGATACATTGCAGTATGCGCTCTTCTATGGCAACCGCAACACTCGCCTTCTCGCCAGCAATGTCACGGTAATCGATTCACTGCCGGACGCGCGCTTCGTGCAACTGGTGCTGGATCTGTTGGCCCCCACTGTGGCGCCTGAATTTGACAAAAAAACGCCTTCAGGGCTTGCGGATCAAGCGCTGAATGCTCCTGTTTCAATAGTAAAAAAGCCACAGGAAAAGACCGTACCCCTGCCGGACATGCTGGTGCCAGCGCGCTTTCGGCACCCGCAGGCCAACCGGGAGGTGCTGCTGGGCGATGCCGTGGTGGCCTACGCCCTGCAGCGTGCGCGGCGGCGCAGCATTGGCTTCACCGTGGGGGCCGATGGCCTGTCGGTGCGGGCGCCCACCTGGGTCACCGTCGCGGCGGTGGATGCTGCGCTGCGCGAGAAATCGGGCTGGATCTTGCGCAAGCTGGGCGAGGCGCAGGAACGCCAGCAGCGGCTGGAGCATGCGCGCATCGACTGGCGCGATGGCACCGTTCTGCCCTACCTGGGGGCGCCGCTGCGCGTGGTGCTCGATCCGGCGCAGAG
>JABWAN010000398.1 GCA_013361015.1 Candidatus Zhuqueibacterota bacterium
GGCGACTTTGAAGTGATCGGCCAAACGCTGGCCGGCGTGCCCAGCGTCGTGCTCGGACACAACCGCAACATTGCGTGGGGCTTCACCAACGGCATGGTCGATGATTTGGATTTTTATCACGAACAAATACAGGGCAAAGAGTATTTAAGCAGTAGCGGCTGGAAACCTTTGACGATTATTACTGAGCAAATTCCGGTGAAAGGTGCGGACCCGCAAACGTTCGAAATTCGATTCACCGAGCACGGCCCGATCGTCAACGATATTCTCGACATTGCGCGGCGCGACTCGTTCGCGCTCGCGATTCGATGGACGGGCTTCGAAACGTCGGATGAGCTGGCCGCGTTCAGCGCTCTAAATCGCGCGCGTTCGTGGACGGAGTTCGAGCAAGCCATGCGGCTATACACGGTGCCGTGTCAGAACGTGGTCTATGCGGACATCGACGGCAATATCGGTTATCGCGCCAGCGGCAACGTGCCCATTCGCCGCGATGGCAAAGGCTTTCTACCCTATCGCGGCTGGGAGACCGCCGGCGATTGGATCGGCTACATTCCTTTTGAGGATATGCCGCATGTCCTCAATCCGGCGCAAGGCTTCGTCGCCACGGCCAACAATCTCATGCTCGCCTCCGCTTATCCGTATTATCTCTCCAACTCGTGGGAGCCTTCGAGCCGCATCGAGCGCATCACCGAGATGTTGCAGAGCAACACGCGCGTAGACACGGCCTTCGTTAAAACCATGCAACTCGATCAGCTTTGCAAGCATGCGCAATATACTTTGCCGCGCCTATTCAAATTGCTCGAGCCTGACACCAGCGTGTCGCCTAGCGACACCGTGCTCACCTTGCCGGAGAAACAAGCGCTCGGTCTGTTGCGCCAATGGAATTACGTCGAAAGTGCGGAGAGTGTCCCTGCCTCGCTCTACAATGTTTGGTCTTTGGAATTTTTACAAGCCACGCTCAAAGATGAAATGGGCGACACGCTCTTTCAAAATTATGTGCAATGGAGTTCGCTCGCCATTCGCGCATTGGAATATTTGGCTGAGCATCCACAGTCGCCGTGGTTTGATGATCGCAACACGGAAAGCCTCGAGAACGGTCGTCACATTGCGCGACGCGCGTTGCGCGCCACGATTCAACGCATGCAAGAGAAGTTCGGCGAACTCATGGGCGATTGGCAATGGGGCCAACTGCATCAACTTACGCTCGAGCATCCAATGGGCAAACAAAAACCCCTTGACGTCATTTTCAACGTCGGGCCGTTGCCGTTTGGCGGCTCGCCGAACACCGTCAACAAAGGCGAATACAATCTGGCAAAGCCCTATGCCATTAATTCGGGCGCTTCCATGCGCATGATTGTTGACCTGGCCAGTCCCGAAGTGAGCCTGAGTGTGATTCCAGGTGGGCAATCGGGGCAGCCTTTTAGTCCGCACTACAAAGACCAAGTCGCGTTATGGTGGAAGGGAGAATATCGGCGCGTGTCGATGTCTTCCGCGCGCGTGAGTGCGAGCTCGAAAGAAGTGTTACGGTTAAAGCCACAGTGAGGCGTGCACTAATAATGTTTGCATTTCCGTCAATCGCCCCCCTTGAACGTGTCATTCAGTAGGAATCTTTTTTGGTTCTGGGCAGCAACGCCAGTACTTAAAAAGACTCCTGCCGAATGACATCACGAATAGGATTGAAACCCATTTGAACACTAAAATGACCTCCATTCTCGAAGTTTCCAATCTCAAAAAAAGATACGATGACTTAGTCGCCGTTGACGGCGTGAGTTTCAACGTCAATCGCGGTGAGGTGTTCGGCATTCTCGGCCCCAATGGCGCCGGCAAAACCACCACGCTCGAAATGATCGAAACACTGCGCCCAATCGACTCCGGCCGCGTGCTGCTCGACGGCCTCGACGTGCAAAGCGAGTCGCAAAAAGTGAAACAGCGCATCGGCGTGCAGCTTCAGGCCTCGTCGTTTTTCGACAAGCTCACCCTCACGGAATTGTTGCGGCTCTTTGGTGAAATGTACGGACGCCAAGTAGATGCGCAGGCATTGTTGGATGAAGCCGAGTTGGGCGACAAAGCGAGCTCCTACGTGGCGCAGCTTTCGGGCGGACAGAAGCAGCGTTTTTCCATTGCCGCAGCGCTGGTGAATGATCCCGTCATTCTTTTCCTCGACGAGCCGACGACCGGCCTCGATCCGCAAGCGCGCCGCCATTTGTGGGGCGTCATCCGGCGCATTCGGTCGGAAGGCAAAACCATCGTCATCACGACGCACTATATGGAAGAAGCGGAAGAATTGTGCGATCGCGTGGCGATTATGGACGCCGGCAAGATCATCGCCAACGCCCCGCCGCAGGAATTGATCCGGCAATTGCTCGCCAAAGGCTTCACGAAAGAACGCGTCGAGCGGCTGGCGAATTTGGAAGACGTGTTTTTGGATTTGACGGGACACTCATTGCGCGAGGAATAAATGCGACTCAAAATAAAACTGATGGCAGCTTCATTCAAGATGTTCATACGGCAGCGCGAGGCCATCATTTGGACCCTGTTGCTGCCGCTCTTTATGGTTTTTCTGTTCAGCTTCGTGAAGTTCGACGGCCTCGGGCACGTCGCCCTCGGCATTGTGAATCATTCACAAGACACGACGCTGGTGAATGCCTTGCGTCCGATTCAAGCGCTGCGAATTTCGGAAGGAAGTGAAGACGATGAACTCGTCCGCTTGAAAAAGGGTGATCGCGCCCTGGTGCTCGTCATTCCGCCCTCATTCCAGCCGCTCGGACAGGACTCGGTGGCGCTTTATCTCAATGCCGACAAGCCGCAAGAAACGCAAGCCGGAAAGTTAATTTTGCAACGCGCATTGGACGAGCTGATCTTTCAGCAGAATCATCTCCCTCGCCATGCGTTTCGCACCGAGCTGGTCAACAGCCGCAATCTCACGTACATTGATTTCTTGCTGCCGGGCATTCTTGCCATGTCCATCATGCAAAGCGGCGTTTTCGGCGTGGCGTTCGGTTTCGTGATATTGAAGAAGCGCGGCATTCTCCGCCGGCTGCTCGTTACGCCGATGAAGACGAGCGATTTTATTTTTGCGCAAGTGGCGACCCGCCTGCTGCTTTTGATGACGCAGATACTCATCATGGTGGGCGCGGGTATGCTATTTTTTCAACTGCACTTCATCGGCAGTCTGTTCGACATGATCATCGTGGGCGTGCTCGGTGGCGTCATCTTTTTGTCGATCGGGTTCGCGCTTTCGGGCATTTCAAAGTCGGAAGACCAAGTCGCGCCGCTCGCCAATATCATCACGCTGCCGATGTTGATGCTCTCCGGCATTTTCTTCAGCCGCTCGAATCTTCCGGGTTTCGCGCACGTCATTACGAATTTCTTTCCGCTCACCTATCTTGCCGACGGCCTGCGCAGCATCGCCATTGAAGGTGCCACGCTGGCGGACGTGTTTCCTCAGCTCATTGGCCTTGCGGTCTGGTGTGTCATCACGCTGTTCATCGCGATTAAAGCGTTTCGGTGGGAATAAGAAACAAGTGAGATAAAAATCGTTATAAGGCAGAAATCTAAAATTCTCATATTCAAAGAAAGTTTGAATGTAAAATCTCCTTGTACATGTTTGGCGCAATCGCTATTCTAGTTCAGAGATAACCCGGTTTGAGGGAGGAGGCGAAGCGCCAAGTAAGAAACGCACTGTCCATGGGCAACAGCGCCATCGCGAAGGCGACCGGCCAACGACGCAGGCCTTCGAAGACAAAGAGAATCCCAGTGAGGTTTATTTGCAGCGCGACGGCCGGATGGTCTACGTCGGAACAAGCGGGCGCACGCACATCTTCGAAGCCGAGGCCCACCTCACAAGTTTTAGAACAACAAAGCGTGTTCGTGAAAGAAAAGCGCGAAACGGATTGTGGCAAAAACTCTTTTGAACGCAGCAAAGGAAAAGGTCATGAAGCTCAACAAACAAAAAAAGGTCGCCGACGTTTTGCTCTTCAATGTGGAGGTGTCCGAGGCCGAGCTTGAAATTTATCAACAGTGCCTGGAATACGTTCTAGCTCATGTTGCTCCTAAGCGCATCGAAGAAGACTTCGGCGCTTATCCGGAGGAAATCGCAGGCATGCTTGAAGACATTCGCGAGCTTATGCAACGCGCCGATGTTGCAATTCAAATCAAAGCGGCAGCGGCATGACGGCTTAACCATGTTATGTTTTTCCACACCAAAGTAACCTACGGAAGGACGCTTTCGTGAAAAAAATCCGTGAACTCCTCTTAGGCGAGCAAGTTTTGATGTTCGCCGTGCTGCAACGCAAAGAGCACAAGCAGAAGAAGAACGGCGAGCCGTATTTGGTGATGGAAGTCAGCGACGCGTGGGACCAAATTACTGCCGTCATGTGGGAGCACTTGGAAACCGCGGCCAATATCGAGGCCGGCAATATCGTCAAGTTCAAGGCCACGGTAGATGAATATCAGGGCCGCAAACAACTCAAAATCGAAAAGATTCGCGGCCTCCTCCCCGAAGATGAAGTGGACATGACTATGCTCACGCCCACGACGCCGAAGGATCGCGCGCTGCTGTGGGAGCAATTTCAAAAAATGATGGAAAGCCTTGCGCAGCCCTATTTGCTCGCACTGCTGCGCAAAGTTTTTGCAGAAGAGGCTTTCATTAAATCTTTTTGTGATGCTCCGGGCGGGAAGAAATGGCACCACGCGTATTTGGGAGGATTGCTCGAACACACGGTCAACGTTGCGACGATCTGCGAGCGTCTGGCGAAAATCTATCCGCAAGCCGATCGCGACTTGTTAATTGCTGCGGCTTTGTTGCACGACCTCGGCAAAGTGGAAAGTTACACGCACGGCCCGAGCTTCGAATACACGGATAGCGGCCGCTTGCTGGGCCACATCGTCATCGGTGCGCAACTCGTCGCGGAGAAGATCAAACAGTTTCCGGAATTTCCGCGCGAGCTGGAGATGCGCTTGCAGCATTTGATTCTCAGCCATCAAGGCGCGCTCGAACAAGCCTCGCCCGTGGTGCCCATGATGCCCGAGGGCTTTTTGCTTTACTATGCCGACGAAATTGACTCAAAGATGAATGCAATCGCACATGTCGCCGAAAAGGAACATCCCGAAGGCAGCAAATGGAGCGGGTATGTGAATCTGCTCGAAAGGTATTTGTATTTGGGTAATCCGGCAAAATGAAGTTTGGCAGGGTTAGAGAGGCGGATAAATTTTTGCGTCATTCCTTCAAGTTATTGCCGAGGCCTGCAAAAGCTTCGCGCGTGTGCTCACTCCTTCGGATTCACGTGTTTGTAAACCAACTTCGTTTGAAAAACCTCCTCAAATAATCCCGCCTTTTGTTGTGCTCCCCAAATCTCAATGCCGAGATCTTGCCTGGCCACGAGGTGCAAAAGGGTTTTCTTGTCAAACCGCTCGCAATTGATCACTTCGATGCGCTGGCTGTGGCTGCGGTCCAAACCGTCAGCCACGCGCAGGATCGCCGCCAATTTGCGCACCAGCTTTTGATCGGCGCGGCCGAGCCGCGCGAATTCTTTGTGGCGCTCTTTCGGCTCGGCGCGGCGATGAAAGCGCGCGAGATTGGCGATGATCGCCAGCTCGCGTGGTGAGAAGCCGATGAGGTTCGAGTGAATGATAAGATGGTAGCTGTGCTTGTGATGCCGCGTGTAGTTGATAAAATAGCCGATATCGTGCAGCATGGCGGCGTACTCGAGCCAATCGCGTTCCTGTTGCCCGAGCCGATGCCACGGTCGCGTTTGATCGAAGAGACGAAGGGCCAGCGCCGCCACTTGAAGCGAATGAACCTCGGGCGCTCGACAACGCCGGACCAGCCGCATCACGCTTCGGCGGCGGACGTCGGGGATCTCCCGCTCCGCTTCCAGCCCCTCGC
>JABWAN010000399.1 GCA_013361015.1 Candidatus Zhuqueibacterota bacterium
ACACGCGCAGATTGGCAAGTCAGCGTGGTGACCGTGAAGCCGATCGTCTATTACGCGCAAGATGCAAGTTTGCTGGAAGAATTGCGCGGCGTGCGCATCCTCCGTGCCGGTTCGCTCGATCCGGCGCGCGTGTTTTATCTTTTGAGAAAGAACCGCACGCCCGCGCAAGCGACGCAGCGAGGTTTGGGCAGTTTGCTATACTGGTTGCTGCTGCCCGACGCACGCATTCTTTGGGCGCCGTTTGCATTATGGCGCGCGTGGCGGGAAATTCGCAAACAGAAAATTCCGTTCGTGCTCACTTCGGGGCCGCCGCATTCCGCGCATTTGGTGGGATGGTTGCTCGCGCGCGTTCTCAATATTCGTTGGGTGGCGGATTTCAGGGATACATGGCTCCTGGATGAAACCAAACAAGCGCCGACGTTTGTGCACCGCTTTCTGCAGCGGAAACTAGAGCGCGCCATCGTTCGCAAAGCGCATGTCCTCACCGCGGTCTCGCGCGGGTTGCTGCAGAAATTGGAACGCACCGGCGCACGCGTAGCGGGCACGAGCTACTACATTCCGAACGGCTATGATCCCGAAGATTTTCCCGCAATACCGCGCACACGTAACCAGCGTTTCGAGCTAATGTTCATCGGCGCGATTTCTACGTACACTGTGCCGCAAACTTTGCTGACGGGCTTCAAACATTTTGTAGAGACGGCGCAGCTTACGCCGGCAGAGGTTCGGCTCAACTTTGTCGGTGCAGATTTGACCGGGAAGTTTATGGCGTGGATCAAAGAGAATAATTTGGAAGCGTATTTGAATTGGAAAGGCTATGTCTCACACGCGGAAGCGTTGGCGGCTTTTCACGCCGCAGAGGTGTTGATCTATATCGTCACCGCCGGAGTGGCGGACACGATCATTCCAAGCAAGACATTTGAATACTTGGCAGCCCGCAAGCCCGTACTGGCGATAGGAGAGCAGATTGAAGGCATGAGAATTTTACTGGAGCACGCAGCTTGCCGTTATTGCGAGTTTCACGCGATTGACGACATCGCAAGAAACTTGCTCGCCTTCTACGCGGAATTTCATCACAACACTCTGCCCGCCGCGACCTCGAGCACGGAACAGTTCTCGCGCGCGGCGCAGGCAGACCGGCTGGCGCACATACTTCTTCAGACCGATAAGCTTATCTCTCGTCAATCCACTTGATCGAAGTGTGCCCGACGCCCATTTCGATTTCGAAGTCAAGGCGATTGGTGGCACGCTCATAATCCGGAGAAAAATAGCTTGCGGATTTTGACGCCGAGATTTTTTGCGAGCCGTACGGTATTCAAACCCACCCCGTATTTCAATTCCACGTGGCCTTCACCTTCATAATCGCCGTCGAAGAAGAGTTCGGATTTCCCCGCGCCGCCGGCGAATTTGAATACCTCAAAATTCGCATTGCATAGGCCGTGTCCCGTCACCGTGGCCGCGCCGGCATTGATGCGCATGCGCGGCTTGGCCGTATTGCGCTCGCGAAATTCCAATTCCAGTTCACCGGCCCCGACGTTCAAATTTAAATCTTCCAATTGCAGGCCGGTGAAATTGAGCCACGCGTCCGCGGCCCCGGCATCCAGCTCACATTCGAGTGCGACTTTGCGGGAAACTTTGATGCGCCAATGATTGGTGCGCAGATCATCCAACGAAATGTTTTCGCGCCGATCGTGCGGCGTGCGAATTTGGAGAACGGGCGGGGAACTGGTGGAATCAAAATTGATTTCCGGGCGAAGCTCATCGCGATCATAAGCCAGATCCAATTCTGCCAGCAAATCTTTGTCGCTGGCTTCGAGATCAAGATTGCCGCCGGTGTATTCCACGTCGAGCACCAATGCGGTTTGGCCGGTGAAGGCAATCTCTTGCGTTAGGCGTTGCTCTAAAGAGGAAGCTTGTCGCTCTCGGCGATCATAACGCCGTTCACTTGACTCGCGCGGTTCGCGTGGCCGTTCCCGGCAGTTGATCAAAAACGCGAGCCCAAGGCAGAGCATCATCAAAAAACGAGTGCTTTTCATAATCCCTCCGCAGGGTAAGTTGTAAACGCAGTTGGCGGATTTGGCCTCATAGGAATTCGTATGAAAGTTGCGAGTGTCCGTACAGGCTCACTGCAAAGCTTTACGAGAGTTTTCTCTAATAGTTTTCAAATCCGTTTTTTCCGCGCTTACAAACCTGCTCCAAATTGCGACCTGTGCGAGAAAAGCGCAAGTGGAATTTTCTGCAACTGCATGTCCCCAATTGTACAGCTTAGCAATCGGAATCGCACCAGGACGGGCAGCGAGAAGGGGAGCGTCGTTACGATCCGCTCAGAAACTGGGACCGAAGCATTGCCGGCAACTGGCAAGGGAGTTGCTTAATACTTGGTCGTGACTGAGAGCGTGCTGCACTGGCTTGGAAAGATTGCCAATTCGAGCTGAGAAAGATTCTTTGCTGTCTTGCTCAAAGCGGCGCTTCCTTGCACGATATATCGACTCATTTGAATTAACTCACAAACGTGAACTCGGCATCAAAACTCAAAACCAAAGACTTTCGGAGGAACACATGAAACGCATCTCTGGTTATGCGGCGTTTTTGCTGCTGCTCACCGGCATGTTGAGCTATCAAATTGCGACGGCGCAATCAGTGTCGAATGCCAAACAGCGCCAGGATGATAAGAAAGGGCTGGCCGCAGCCAATGCTGGTGTGGCGGATGATCGCCGTGACTTGGATCGGCTTTCCGATCTCGTCATGCGGTGGGATCATTTGATGAAAGCCGGCCGCGACGGTGCCGCGCTGCAGCACGTGGAAGAGCAAATCGCCGAAGAGCTGCGTCGTGATTTGCGCGAGACCGCGATACAGGTGCAAAAAGCCGAGCACGAGGTGAAACAATCGACCGCAGAAGTGCGCGGCTCCCGCCGCGAAGTGCGCCGCGAAGCGCATGACGGCGATCAAAACCAGCGCGCGCTGCGTGATGACCGCCGCGATTTGCGCGATGACAGAAGAGACCGCCGTGATGAAGTGCGCGACGCCAACAAAGCCGAGGACATTCTTGCCCGCAAGCGTGAGATCGCGAAGGAAATGATCGCCCTGCAAAAGCGCATCGATGCGGACAAATCCGCGGATCCGGTATTGCAGGCAAAGAAGCGCTCTTTGCTCAGCGACTACCTGGCGCTTTCGCGCGAAGAGATTCAGCTTGGTTTGCGTGAAGCCGCGGAAGATACGCGCGAGCTGAAAGAAGACCGCCGCGAAACACGTGAAGATCGCAAACAATAAAATGGTATTGCAGCACGGCAATGAGCTTCTGTTACGAGGTGAGTCATGAAGTCAATCAGTAAAATTAAAACTCTCAGTGCGAGTTTGGCCTTGCTCGCGGTCGCGACGTTCAATCTCTCCGGTTGTGTGGCGCATCACCATCGCCACGCGCAAGTAGTCGTCATTGAAGCCGGGCACGCGCACTCCGCGCATTGCGGACACTATCGCCACGGGAATCGTTGGTATTTTGTGAAAGGCCACGCCCACGGTCCGCGCTGCGGTCATCACTATGTCGGCGGCGTGTGGATCATCCGGTAGCGCGTCGAAGCGGATTGATTACAAAGCCCGCGTGTGAGCTTGTGCTCGCACGCGGGCTTTGCTGTATTTTCGCTTTGATATTGCACTCTTGTTTGATCTCACCTCTTATCGTCGAGGCCGCGGCCAACGATATGAAGCGGCAAGAGGGAGGAAGGTGCGAGCTCAATCCTCTTCACCGGCGGTTTGCATGCCATACTTGCCAAGCTTGTAGAGTAGCGTGGTGGTTTTAATGCCCAAGATGCGGGCAGCCTCGGCTTTGACTCCGTGCGCTTTCTTCAGCGCGCGTTCGAGCAGCGCGCGTTCAACTTCTTCCAGAGTTTGATTGAGATCGAGATTGTCATCCGGCAACGCGAAAACCGCGCCGCGATCCTTAACGAGAGGAGGAAGATCAGTGACCGTGATGACGCTGCCATCACACAACACCGCGGCACGCTCGATGAGATTTTCCAACTCACGCACGTTGCCGGGCCAGTGATATTGCAACAACAGCTCCTCCGCTTGCGGCTCGATGCGAAGATTCGGTTTGCCAATTTCTTTTTCCATCTTCGCGAGGAAGTGCCGGAGCAAGAGTGCGATATCGCCCGTGCGCTGGCGCAGCGGCGGCAGGTGGATGGGCACGATGTGCAGACGATAGTACAAGTCCTCGCGAAAACGTCCGGCTTCGACTTCGGCTTTGAGATCGCGATGCGTGGCGGCAATGATGCGCGTGTCCACGTGTACGGTCTCCTCGCCGCCCACACGCTCGAATTCTTTTTCTTGCAGCACGCGCAGCAGTTTCACTTGCATGGCCGTGGAAATATCGCCGATTTCATCCAAAAAGATCGTTCCCGCTTCCGCCAGTTCAAAGCGTCCGTGCCGGCGCTTGATCGCCCCGGTGAATGCGCCTTTCTCGTGGCCGAACAACTCGGATTCGAGCAACGATTCCGTCAGCCCGCCGCAATGCACGCGAATAAACGGCCCGGCGCTGCGGCGGCTGTTTTTGTGAATCGCACGCGCGACCAGTTCTTTGCCGGTGCCGCTTTCGCCATAGATGATCACGCTCGAATCCGTGGGCGCGACCTTTTGCAGCACACGAAACACTTCCTGCATCGCGTTCGAGTTGCCGACGATCTCGCCGAAATTGTATTTGCTCTCTTCTTGTTCGCGCAGATAGAGATTCTGCGCCTGCAGCTTTTCCATTTCGCGCTGCTGCGCCAGGCGTTGCGACAAGCGTTCGAGCTTGACCGCCAGTTCCTCCGGCGAGAACGGCTTGGTGATGAAATCACTCGCGCCGTGTTGCATGGCCTGCACCGCAAGTTCGATCGAGCCGTAGGCCGTGATCAAAATGAATTCGCACGCCGGCGCGCGTTGCTTTACCTGTTGCAGCAATGCCAGGCCGTCCATGCCGGGCAAGCGATAATCCGAAATCATAATGTCCGGCGTTGCTTCCGAAAATCTCTGCAACGCAGGCTCGGCCTTTTCAAAAACCAGCGTGGGGAATCCGAAGCGCAACACAACCTGCTCGATGCCTTCGCGCATCGAGGCGTTGTCTTCGACGATGAAGACGGAGTAGGCGGGGGGATCGTTTTTTTTCATAGCGAGTATTTCATACAGCCTCCTCTATAATGTCATTCTCTAAGAACCTACCCTCGCTCTTGAACCGAATCTTATTTCGAGAAGAGAACCCAGTGCGAGGGAAGATTCTTTCAGAGTGACAATGAAAAGGAGTGCGAATAAAAAATGCGGTTCCTCTGGCTCAAGCCCTCGGCAATGTGATTTGAAAGTGCGCGCCGTGGCCCTCGCTCGAGTGCAACAATCGAATCGCACCGCGATTCAGTTCTGCCAACTGCCGCACGAGCGCGAGGCCCAAGCCGCTGCCTTGCGCACGCGTCGTGAAAAACGGATCGAAAATTTTTTCCTGCAGCTCTACTGGAACGCCGGGCCCGCTATCAATCACAGCGATCGTAATTTTGTGCGCGTGCGGAGCGGCAGAAATCTTCAGAACACCGGCGTTCGCCATGGCTTCAATCGCATTGCGAAAGAGATTGAGCAACATGCGCCGCAATTGCTCGGCATCGGCGTGCACGGCCAGGTTTTCGGCAATTTCGATTTGCCAATCAATTTGTGGAAATTGCGGTTGCAGGTGCTCGCGCAGATCTGTAACGATCGGCCGCAATAGTACATTTTGCAAATGGCTTTCCTGCGGCCGGGCATAATCCAAAAAATCTCGCACGATGTTTTCCAGGCGCCGCACTTCCACGCGGATTTTCCGCACGCGCGCTTTTAACTCTGCGGGCGCATCTTTTTCGAGCAAGCCGGCGTGCAGCTCGATGCCGCCGAGCGGATTGCGAATTTCGTGAGCGACGCCGGCGAGCATCAAACGTAAGCTTTGTTCGCGTTGCGCGATGGCTGCGCGCATCTGCTCCATCGTGGCCGCAAGAATGGTGATTTCCTCCGTGCCTTTGAGATTGAGATTGACTTCACCCGCACCCGCGCCGATAGCAGTGGCGGCCTTTTGCAAACTCTCCAGCGGCCCGGTGATACGGCGCGCGAAGAACAATCCACTCAACGCGGCGCCGAGCAACCCCAAGAGTGCGATGCTCCACAACACATTGCGCGTCTCGGCCACCACCGCCAAAGCCGCAGCACTACCTTCCACGCCGAGGAGGGCAACGATGCGCTCGTTTTCATACAATGGCGCATACGCAGCTTTGAAGGGCTGCGCCTCGGCAGCAACGAATAGTTTTGCGGCGACGGCCTCGCCTTGCCAGGCCGTGTTTATTTCATTCTCATCGAAGCGCAAGCGCACGTATTCGCTGCCGATGGGAAGTTGCCGCTGGCTGTCAAAATAAACGCGATGGTTGCGGTCAAAGATGAGCACACGCGCAATCCCGCCGCTTGTGAGCAGCGGCAGCAGCCAGCGTTGCAGGCTTTTAATCGCGCGCGCTTCTTCATCGCCGGGAAGCAGGCTGATGACTGCGGAGGCGCCCACCGCGGAATGCACCAGGTGCGCGGCCGTATTCGCAGAACTGATCAAGCGTTTCGCCAGCTCCGCTTCGAGTTGACGCCGCAATTGCCACTGCAAATAAAATCCGGCGAGCCCGAGTACAGCGCTGACTTGCAGAATCAGAAACAGGACGAGAAGAGTGCGAATGCGCAGACGAAACACGTGGATTATCAAAGGTCAAATGAAGGCGCCAAGAGGAAAGTCTGATTTGCTCAAAATAGAAAAGGAGCATTGGAATTTCGAATTGCGCTTTTCCAATACTCCAATCTTTCGATTTCCAACTTTATAACGACTGCGGCGGCTGCGATTGCGGCGTCCCTTCGCGGCGGCGTAGCAACAAGGCCAGTCCCACCAGAATCAACAAGACCGGCCAGTAGCGCTCGTAGGCTTGCAACGGCCCGAAAACGAAATAGAAAATCGAAGCGAGGCCGATTAGAATCGTTGCGGGGACGAGCAATCCGGTTTCACGCCTGCCGCCGAAATACATGGCCAACAATCCCAAACCCGGACCGGCAAGGAAAGTAGGCCACCACTCTTCCATAT
>JABWAN010000400.1 GCA_013361015.1 Candidatus Zhuqueibacterota bacterium
GGCGTGCGCGCCGCGTTGCACGTGATCCGAAGTCATACCGAGCTTGGCGCTCATACCGTTGTCGTAAATCCAACCGTCGATCACGCCGATTGAGCCGGTAATGGTATTCGGCCCGGCCACGATTTGGTCGCCATACATCGAGATCCAATAGCCGCCGCTGCCCGCAACCTGGCCTTGACTGACGATGACCGGCTTCTTCGCTTTACACTTCGCGAGCGCTTCGGCCACGAGATCGCTTGCCAACCCGTCGCCGCCGGGAGAATCGGCGCGGAAGACGATGGCCTTCACGGCAGAATTTTTTGCGAGGCCGTGCAATACGCCTTCAAGCCAGCGGGCGCGAATGCCTTCCTCCAAATCGCACACGCCGAGGGCATACACCACTGCAATCTTCGGACGCTCACCCCATTGCAAAGTGCTCGCTTTTTCTTCTTCCAAAGCACGAAAAGAAACGGCGCGCATACGTTGGCCCGCGCTCTTTTGAATGGTTTCTGCGAGCGCAGACCAACGCGCGAGCGAATCAACCAAGCCCGCGGCCACCGCACGATCGGGCATAAAGAAAACTTCGTCGTCGATGAGCGCATCGAAGCCTTGCTCCGTCAGCTTGCGCGAGCGGCACACTTCCGCGCGGACGAGTTCATACCAATCATCAACGAAGGCTTGGTATTGCTCGCGATCGGCTGCGGACATGCTCTCGCGGCTTAAGGTTTCCATCGCGGATTTATATTTGAAGAAGCGCCACTCGTCAAAGCCGAGCCCCAATTTCTCCAACGTGCCTTTGAGATAAGTTCTTCCCAAACGATAACCTTCCAACATGAGCGTGCCTTCGGGATCCAAAAAGATCTTATCGGCTACGCTGGCGAGATGATAGGTTGTCATATCGGCATTGTCGAGAAATACAAAAATCTTCTTGCCCTTCTCGCGCGCGGCGCGCAGTTCTTCGCGAATTTCCCACGCATGCTCGGGCAAAATATTCGCGCGGGAAAGATTGAGCGCAATGACGCCGGTGGCTTGATCATTTGCTGCGGCGCGAATGCCGTTCAAGATTTCCAGAAAGCGGTGCGTGTCTTTATCACCAAAAATAAATTTGTGATAATCTACGCGGCCTTTGAGTGCGATGGGAAGATAGCGGCTATTGCGCTTCACGAGTGCGTCGGTGAAACTCGGTTGGCGGCCGCCGAGACGGAGCATATAGCTATTGAATGCGTGCTTTTGATTCGTGTCGAAATGTGCTTGGGCCGCGACTTCGGTTCTGCCCAAATTGAGCGCGAGACCGAGCGTGAACGCTTCGCCTTTGAAGCTGCGCCCGACGAGATTGATGCCCGAAACGACTTGCAACACGGCGCCCGCGCTCCACGGCGCCTCGGAGAGTTGCACGTCGTTTTGCAGAGCACCATCGGCGAAGAGCGTCAAGCGCGGCGAACCGAAAGGCCGCAAACCGATTTCGGCCGCGCCTTCGCGCGCGCTGCTTTTGAGAGAAAAATTTCCGAGCAAACCGACCGAGAGATGACGCGAGGGCCGGATGAGTGCGCCGGTCGTGAACAATCGCTCGCGGCCGAGCGCATCGAAATTTCCTGTGGACCAACCATAGCCGAAGCCCATCGCAAAGCTGCGCGTGCCGAAGCCGGTGGAGATGCGATAATCTTTCACGCTCACGTTGCCAACGTTTTGCCGCAGCATGCCGAAACCCAAACCGCGCACGCCGGTGAAGTAGCCCCAATCATGGAATGAAGTTGCGTCCGTGCCTTCCGTAGACCAATAGAAGCGATTTTCCATTTGCCGCAGCAAGGCGAGATTGGCGGGATTGACAAAGCCGACGAGTCCATCCGCAAATGCGCCGGGGGAGGACGTCAAAAAAGAATAGCGCGAGTAGTAGTCTGGAAGCGGCTGGGCGAGGCTGAGGGAGGCAGCGGACAAAAATGCGGCGACGACGAGAACCTGCTTGTTCATGGTTTGATGTGTTCCAAAAGTTTGAGACCTTGCACGCGGCGAGCTTGCTTGCTTTGCGCAGCAATCGCTTTCAGAATACTATTCACTCGTGCGCATGGAACCGGCTTCGCGCTCATGCCTTTCGTGAGCAAGGCACGATGCTAAGAAGCGCATCGAATTGTTTGGCAAGCTCGAACAAGCCGTGGTATGCGCCACGCGCGCACGAATTTGTTCTTTCCTGCAAACGCGCGAGCAAGAACGAAATGATTTTCTTTTTGCAAGAGCGCGTTATCACAAGATATGCTAGCATTTGACAAGGGTGCAGCTTTGCTTCCCAATGGATGAGGCGAGGAAGCGCGCTGAGGAGTTTTTTACTTGCCCTTCCGAAAGCCGCGCGCCGCCTTCGAACCAGCGTTTCAATACCCACGCTGCGGCTCGTTGCGCTCGCCGATCGGAAGAGCCGGTTATCTAACAAGCGCGTCAAAGTGTGCGAGGCCAGGGCGGTAACGCTCCGCAATGCGTTCTCGCACGTCGAGGTGTTTGCCGTCGAAGAGTCTGAGATCTTTTTTTTGAGCGACATGTCATGAAGGTGGACGATCAAATTTGATGAAGGCCCCGATCTCTTTTGCTGCCATTCAGAAGGAATCCTTTTGAGCGCTGGGAACTGTGCCCAGTTCGTGAAAAGATTCCTACTGAATGACAGAGCCGAAGGCGGTACCCATTTACAACAGCACCAACTGCGCCAGTGCGTTCTGCGCGGCTTGTTGCTCGGCGCGTTTTTTGGAATGGCCGATGCCGATGCCCAAGGAACGGTTTTGAATTTTTACTTCAACCGTGAAGAGTTTTTCGTGATCGGGACCTTCCTCGGCGAGCACGGCGTAATACGGCGTGCCCAGGTTACGGCTCTGCGAAAGTTCCAACAGCAGGCTTTTGAAATTGCGATGCTGCTCCTCCGCGACGATGGCTTCCATTTCCCGCAAGAGCGTGCGTTCGATGAAACCACGCGCCTTTTCGAGACCGCCATCAAGGTAGATTGCGCCGATCACGGCCTCAAAGCCGTCAGCGAGAATGGAGGGCCGGGTGCGGCCGCCGGCGTGATCTTCCGAGTCGCTCATTAAAACGTATTTGCCGAGATCGAGATTGCGTGCGATGCGGGTGAGAATTTTGCGGCTGACCAGCAGCGATTTGATCGCCGTGATCTCCCCCTCTTCTTTGTCGGGATATTTGTGGTAAAGATGTTCCGTGACCACGATGCCGAGCACGGCGTCGCCGAGCAATTCCATGCGCTCGTTCGAGCACGGGCGTTGCTCGTTCACTTGCGGCAGGAACGAACGATGCTTGAGCGCCTGCACAAGCAAAGCGCGTCGCCGAAATCGGTATCCAATAATCCGGGCAAATGCGGATGCCGATGGGACAATCTGCTCCCCTCCCGTATGCTCATTTCGAAACAGCCTTCGCAACCACTTTAGCATAACCTATGCGGGGGAATATTGCCACGATGCCGAGCATGGCAGAGACTCGGATGTTTTAGGGAATGGCCGGCGGAGTGATGGCGCTTGTTAGTCACGCCCTGTTAATAGGAAGCGGCAAGAGGAGAGAATCTTTTGTGCGGCACCCGATCCCCACGAGCACGCAACCGATTAGTCGTAACCGCAGACGCCCTTGCACCCGGGCTGCTACGGGGGCGACTAAAAGTTTCGTCTTCGTGATGATATGGTGCGGAACGTCTTCACTGCTAAACATTCTCACACTTGCCATTCGAAACGCGACGGAAAAAGCACTACCCGCCGTGAAATTTTCTGAAGCTAACATGCAGCGTCGAAATTCGCAGGCACCAGCAACGTGCGCCCAAGTCGAAGGAAGCTCTGCACGGAGAAGCAAAAGGGGCAAGATCAAGCCCCTTTTTGTGGGCGACCCTCGCAAGAACATTGACACCGTTCTGTGCAGCGCGCAAGCGGCTAAATGCGATGACACGCCGCGTCGTTTTCAAACTCGGTACGTTAGATGGCTACTGCCGCGCAGTCTACTTCTCCCTCCTGAGCAACGCTTTATTGCGCAACGAAGAGGCTTTTCACCAAAGCATATCCTTCATACTCAAGTCATCCTTCCACGCGCGGAGAGCACGAACGCGAGCTCGATTATTTCGCGGGCAGTTTCGCTTTCAGATATTCCAACGCCTGGCCGACGGTTTGGAGTTTTTCAGCTTCCTCATCCGGAATCTCGACATCAAATTCCTCTTCGAAAGCCATCACCAACTCCACCGTGTCCAATGAATCTGCGCCGAGATCGTCGACAAAACTCGCTGTATCCGTGACTTCGTTGGCGTCGACACCGAGCTGGTCCACGATGATTTGTTTTACTTTTGCGTCAATTTCAGCCATTCGTCATTACTCCTTGTGAGGTTCAAATGGGGAATGAGTTACGTATTATAGATTTCAATTGTATTCTTTTTTCAAGCCATCACCATGCCGCCATCAACATTCAAAGTCTGGCCGGTGATATAGTCTGCTTCGGAGGAAGCAAGAAACACGGCCATACCCGCGACATCTTCCGGCGTGCCGACGCGGCCGAGCGGCACAGCTTGCAGCATAGCTTCTTTCGCGGCTTCCGGCAGGGTCGCAGTCATATCGGTTTCGACGAAGCCCGGAGCAATGGCGTTGACTTGAATGTTGCGGCTGGCCAATTCACGCGCGACCGCTTTGGTGAGGCCAATGACGCCGGCTTTAGCGGCGCAATAATTTGCCTGGCCTTTGTTGCCCATCTCCGCAACGACGGAAGTGATGTTGATAATCTTGCCCGCGCGTTGCTTCATCATCACTTTCGAGGCAGCGCGAATGCAGTTAAATGTGCCGGTGAGATTCGTGGCAAGGACGTTGTCCCAAATGTGGTCTGCATGACGGACGAGTAATTCGCTCTGTCCGATTCCGGCATTGCAGACCACGGCAATGGGGCCCTGGGTGTTGCGGGAGAATTGATCGAACATGCGACGAACAGACTCAGGCTCCCGAACATCCGCGGCGTACGTGCTCCCAGTTCCCCCAACCTTGAGGACCTGGCCCAACGTTGTTTCGGCTGCCGATTCGTTCTGATAGTAGTGGACGCCCACATACCATCCAATCTCTCCAAAGGCCTGACTGATGGCCCGACCGATTCCTCCTGAGGCTCCGGTAACCAGGACGGCCAGGCGATTGGCTTGATTTTTCTGTTGATCTGCTCCAGTTGGTGTCGGCGAAGTCCGATGTTCCATATCTGATGAGGATTATGCGGCGAGAGGCTGGTCAAGGCAAGCAGGAGGTTGGTCCCTGTGCAGCTTTCATCGGCTTGCCGCTGTTGTGATGGCTATGGTACCGTCAAATTCCTTTGTCGACGGTCAAATAATGAAACCTGGAGTGGCTATGCGATCGGTATTGATGGTGGGAACCTGTGTGTTATTGAGTCTCTCGGGTTGGGCTGGGCTGTGCGGTGCGGACGAGCCTTTCACGATTGCCAAGTCGGAGGAGTATTTCCCTGATACGGTCGGCAGTCGATGGACCTATCGTGGCCAGATCAGTGAGGGACCATTGCAGACGATTGAGCGGAGGTTTTTCGAGAATGTTTCGACGGTGTCGGGAACCAAGACTCTCAATGGGGTGGCGGTGACCGTATCCTGGCCTGGATGATGGCGCTCGCATTCTTTTTACGCCTGGCTTTTGGGATTGGTTTAAGCATGGCGTTACCCATCTGGGGGTATGATGAACCAGAGCAAAAGGCAGGATATTTATTTAAAGATGCTTACCAACGCGACCGGCGCGCCTGGAGCCTGGCGCAGTCAGAACAACCATTGTGGGTATCCTTCCAGGATGATATGAAAACTGACCAATACGGGGGGTTGCTGGCGTTAAGCGCCGCGGTTTACCGTTACTTGAGCCCTGATGTTCATCGCCCCCATTTGGTTCTTGCCATCGGTGCAAT
>JABWAN010000401.1 GCA_013361015.1 Candidatus Zhuqueibacterota bacterium
AAGCCGAGGCGATTGCGAAGGCGATGGAGAAACAATTGGTGAGATAGACCCCGCCGTCTATCTTCGCGAGGCCGAAATTTATGTTAGGAGGCAATTGGGCGTATGGTTTGATGAAGAAGACCCGCCGCCTTCGCCGAGCGTTTTGTAATGCAAAAATTTGTTTGCCGATCATTCCCCCATTCTCCTCACGATCATAAGCGTCATGTCATCCGCTTGCGGCGCGCTGCCCGCGTGTTTATGCACCGCGGCAAGAACGTGCTCGACCAACGCACTCGCGCTCGCGCGCCAATGCTCTTGAATCACCGCGAGCATGCGCTCTTCGCCGAACTGTTCGTCAAGCACATTCGTCGCTTCCGAAATGCCGTCCGAATAAATCACAAGCAGCTCGCCCGGCGCGAGTGCAATCGTTTCGTCCGCGAACGTGCGCTGCGCCAACAAGCCGAGCATGATGCCGCCGGTTTTCAGCGGGCGCGGCGCGCTTTGCAAAGAGAGCACAAAGGGATCGTTGTGGCCGGCGTTGGAATAGCTCAAGCTGTGCTTCTCG
The DNA here is from genome assembly GCA_013361015.1 of Candidatus Zhuqueibacterota bacterium. Classification (GTDB taxonomy): domain Bacteria; phylum Zhuqueibacterota; class Zhuqueibacteria; order Zhuqueibacterales; family Zhuqueibacteraceae; genus JABWAN01. The sequence continues at coordinate 545 of JABWAN010000401.1, forward strand.
GTATCCAACACGCCATAGAACAATGTCGCGAATTTTTCGGTGTCCGTGCTTTGATGCAACAAACGATTCGCGCGTTCTAAACATTCTCCCACGGAAGCGAGCGTCAAACTTAGTCCGCGCATCGTCGCTTGTAAATTCGCCATGAGTAAAGCCGCGGGCAGGCCTTTGCCCGAAACATCACCAACACAAAGGGCGAGCCGGTTTCCGGCAATTGGAATGAAATCGAAATAATCGCCGCCCACGCTTTGCGCGGGAATGCTCTTGCCGGCAATGTCGTATCCGGCAAGCTTGGGCGCTTGTTTGGGCAATAGCTCCAGTTGAATCTTGGTGGCGAGCCCAAGCTCTTGCTGCATGCGCATGAGCTTTTGCTCTTCTTCATAGAGCCGCGCGTTTTCGATGACTTGCGCAGATTGCGCCGCGATTATGCCGAGCAAACGTTGATCATCCGTGGAAAATCCTTCGCCGGCCTTTTTGTTGTAGAGTGTAAGAATGCCTTTCAATTCCGACTTGATCAAAAGCGGCACGCACACCAGCGAACGGATCGACTCTTCCCAGTGCACGCCTTGAAAGCGCTCGTCGTGCTGCGGATCATTCACCACCAACGCCTTTTTGTTGATCAGCATCCAACCCTGCAAGTTTTGCTCGAGGTGAAACGCGGTTTGCTGCGCCGAGCTGACGCGCGTGCGCACGAGCGTCTTCATCGGTGCGAGCGCTTCCGGTTCGAGCAGCGTGAGCACACCTTGTTCGGCATGCACCGCGTGCAACGAGCGGCGAATGATGGTTTGGATGATGGCTTTCGTGTTGACCGAAGCGCCGATTTCGCGTGCGAGCTCGTTTAGCAACGCGAGCTCTTCGAGTCCGCGGCGCAGCCGTTGATTCTCCTGTTGCAAAGTGCGAAGTTGGGCTTCGAGAGCAGAGGCATTGGCAGGTGTGTTCGCAGAACTCATGGCAGTTCTTCCAATCGGTAAGAATCGCAAGCGGGGAAATGCAAAAAGCCGGCACGAAGGTAAGAGGGAAAAGGCCGCAAAGCAAGGGTGCAATCAATTCTCCCCTGTGCGCGGTTGCGCGTACACACGCAAGCCGAGGCCATTGCGAATGGGAAGGAGAAAATCTTCGGTCAGTTTTAGATTTTTGCTTTTCGCGCCGTGTGACAATATATTTGAGCAATTGCAAGGCGTGTTGAAATAAACTTCAATGGAGATGAGTTTGGTGTGAGAGGGGATGCTGTCGAGTTGTTTCTGCGCAGTTAAAGCTCAAGAGGTGAGATTGGGTAGAAGAATAATTTCTGACTGCAAGGCCAATTTTCTGGCGACGCTAATTGTTCGTTTGCCTGGGATAATGGCGTGCGCGAAGTTGTCTGCTGTAGGATCGTGAATCACATCTTCCCCATGCTCGCGAATGGTGTGGGTAAACGGCCGGACCAACCCGCAGCTCTCGTAGCCGTGCATTGTATCTGCAATAGTCGTGAGCCGTTCGATATTAACGGAGGTATCCGGCCCGATGAAGTTGGCGCTTGAGAGCGTGCCGTCGCTTTTGATGTGGCTCGGCTTGTTCGGAATGCGACGCAACACGGCGTCTTCATCGGCAACGATGATTCTCTCCATACTTTCCCCGCTTGCTTGTCATGCTTGGTTCACATTCATCGAAAACCATCTCACCGCCTGTACGAAGGCCGTTGCAGATTCGAATTTGCCTTCTTTCTCCGATTCACCGTTGTCTGCTTTTTGAACCGTCAAGTACTCGACCTCAAGCTCGGCGTTATTGCGAAAAACCACGATAAGTTCGGCTTTGTTTGCGCGCCATTCAAATACGATGGAGCCATCATTCGCAGGCGCAATAAACGGCATGTAAGCCGCATCCCCTTCTACAGAAAGCTCTTTGAACGAGATATACAAAAACTTCGCAGCCTTCTTGCAAACTTCGAGCGCGACCGCCTTGCCGCCATAGGAATCCCAATCGTCCTGCAATTTGGAAAGCTGCCCGATTTTGATGATGTGCGGAATGATGGCCTCGGCTTCGTGCTCAGGCAATGCGGATGGCAAAGGAGCTTTTAGCGTTTCAATCCGGCTCATGATAGTCACCTCTTCTTTTGCAAAATTGCTGAGACAAAAGCACGTTGAAGCAAACAGCTTTTCGTAATGTGCTAAACTTGTGGCAAAGATATTTCCGGCTTTCAATATAAGCAAGGGCTTTGTAAAGCACCCTGGAAAGAGAAAAACTACCGGCTTATTTGCGAGGAGTTGTTCGTCAGCGAGAATTTGTATCTATTTTTCTCTTCCAAGATTATGTCGTTGATACTTGAGTTTGAAAATATTATCATGGGCCGTGATCCGGTCATTCAAAAATACGGGAACAGAAGATGTCTTCAACGGCAAAGATACGAAGGCCGCTCGCAAGACTTGTCCGCAGCTTTTATGGAAAAAGGCTGCGCAAAAGCTCGATCAGCTTGATTCCATCAGTTCGCTTGACGAGCTTAATGTGCCTCCGGGGAATCGTTTGGAAGCTTTGAAGGGCGAACGGAAAGGGCAACATTCCATTCGAATCAATAACCAATACCGGATTTGCTTCACATGGACCAAAGACGGCCCGGACATGGTTGAAATTATAGATTACCATTGAGAGAAGTGAGGAATTATTATGATCCGTGTACCAACTCATCGCGTGCCGACGCATCCCGGCGAAATGCTTTTAGACGAATTTCTCGTTCCAATGAATATGACCCAAAAGGAGTTGGCGCGAGCCATTCATGTGACTTATCAGAAACTCAATGAACTTGTGAACGGTCGTAGAGGAATGACTCCTATTCTCGCATTGCGCCTGGCAAAATTCTTCGGCATGTCCGCGGATTTTTGGATGAACCTGCAACTGCGTTGGGATTTATATCATGCGCAGCAGGCCGAGGGCAAACATTTGGAGAAGATTCAGCCGTATGTCCTCAACAGAAAACGCCAACGTTACGAATACTATCGACATTGAAAAATAGCTTTGATGCAATAACGGTTCAAGAGACGCGCCATGCTAGATCCTGAAAACCCTCCGCGCATTTTTCTTTCCTACACGCGTAAAGACAGCGCGAACGTTAAAGAACTTTACCAAAAGCTCAAGCAAGCAGGCTATCATCCCTGGATGGATATTGAAGACATTCTGCCCGGCCAAGATTGGGAACAGGTATTGATCCAGGCGATCAACGATGCGGTTTTCTTTTTGGCGTGTCTGTCAACCAATTCGATTGATCATCGCGGGGTGGTACAACAGGAAATTAAGCATGCGTTGCAGGTGTGGCGACGCAAGCTTGATGATGACATTTATTTCATTCCCGTCCGCCTCAACGATTGCCAGGTGCCGGAGGCCTTGGCAAAGTTCAATTGGTTGGATTTGTTTCAAGAGCACGGGTTTAGCCGTTTGCTGGCCGCACTTCGAACTCAAATGGAGCGTCTGGGATATGTGCGGAAAATTGTCTTGCGCTCGCGACCAGTGGACGATCTGTCCGATGAAATGGTGAAAGTGCGACTCCGAGAAATGGATTTTTTCGATTTTTACATGAATTGGATGGGAAGGGGAATCAAGCATCAGTATGAGATTGTGGAACGGAATTATGAGAAACTGGTGCTTGATCACACCACTGACCTTATATGGCAACAGGGTGGATTGGAAAAAGATATTAACATCACAGACGCGGAAGCGTACGTTCAGAAATTGAATGACAACAAATTCGCTGGATTTACCGATTGGCGCCTGCCCACGCTGGAAGAAGCGATGTCGCTTATGGAGCCGAAGAAGAATGAGCAAAGACTGTTTATCGATGCCGTATTTCACAAGGCGCAGCGAGGGATTTGGACGGCAGATAAAGAGTTGTCGGGCGTGCCGTGGTTTGCCGATTTCTTCCGTGGTGGTTCCTACTACGGTGTGGACTACAACGACTTCTACGTTCGTGCGGTTCGCTCTATACAATCGCTTATTTGACCATTTTATCATTTGATCATTTCGAAACGCCATGCCGCCTGATTCGACCAATCTTCTGCAGCAGATCTCTCACTTGGATCAGACTTTCATCTATCAGTTGATCATTTTGATCACCGCAATTGTGGGCGCGATTACCGGGGTGATAAGCGTAACACGCAAATCACGTTCGAAGCAAAATCAAAAAAGGATTACGAGCACTTTAGAGCAGAAATTCTCTTACAGCTATTTTCCCCAATATGCCACCGAAGCCGCCACAGCCTACTACATCAAACCGAATTGTTCAACACATGATCCGGCACAGGTCAAAGAAGAAGATATCAGGTGGCTGCTTCGGCAGTCACTTTTTGAGGTGATTGATAATTTTCTCAAGTCAAATCCCAAATATCGCCATTTGTATATTCTCGGCGATTCTGGCATCGGCAAATCTTCATTCGTGCTCAACTATTTTGTGCGCAACTATCAACGAGCAGAGAAAGACCAGTGTCATCTTATCATTATGCCTCTAGCAGACCCCGAACTTGAAAACTGGATCGAGTCAATAGCAGATCAGGAAAACACCGTACTCTTTCTCGATGGCTTTGACGAAGACACCAAAGCCATCGATGATCCCACTAGAAGATTTGCAGACCTGATTAAATTGTGCAAACGCTTTGATCGTCTTCTTATCACCAGTCGCAGCCAATTTTTTCCCAACGATGAAGCCATACAACGGGAAACTCATATTCGCCGGTATGTACCGGGAGCCGGTGAGTCAAGCGATTGGGAATTTGAAATTCGTTATCTGCTGCCATTCAGTGATCAGCAAGCTCGAGACTTTCTACGACATCACTACCCTATTTGGCTCTTTTTTAGGCGTCGCCGTGCATTTCGATTGATGAAGCAAATCCCTGCGTTATCGATGCGGCCCATGCTGCTTTATCACATCCCGGATTTGATCAACCGCAAGCAGACGATTCGCTTTACTTTCGAACTTTACGAAGAAATGATCAAAGCTTGGTTCATACGCGAAAAACGCTGGGTTGATCCCGAGGCGCTGCGTGAGTTTTCGGAACAACTGGCGGTGGAAATCTATAGCAAGCGTGAAGAACGTCAGGCGGAATGGATTCATTATAGTGAACTTCTTCCGCTCGCCCAGAATTGGAATATAGATCTACAAACGTGGAAGCTCAGATCACGGTCATTACTGAATCGTTCCGACCCACAAGGGAATTATAAATTTGCGCATCGCTCGATCATGGAATACTTGTTTGTCAAGCGGCTCTTGGACGGTGCCTTCAAATATTCTAGTCTGCAGCGCACTGACCAAATGAATATTTTTCTTTATGAAATGCTCAAGTCACGACATTCGACTATAAGCCAAAATGATAT
>JABWAN010000402.1 GCA_013361015.1 Candidatus Zhuqueibacterota bacterium
GAAGCGATAGTGTCGAACGATCCCGGCTGCCTTATGCAAATGCGCAAAGCAGCGCAAGCGCGAGGGAGCAATCTGGAGATTTTGCACGTGGCGGAGGTATTGAATAAGGTTTGAGTCGGTTGCCTGACGTGATGCTCCAACTTCGGCTTGGCCGAGGTTTTGATAATAAAAGGAGATTGCTTTATGATAAAAAAGCTAACGTTGAAAAATTTTAAGAGCTTTCGCGATAGCACGCTAGAGCTTGGCCCGCTCTCCATCATTTTGGGCGCGAATGCGAGCGGCAAGAGCAATCTTGTGGATGCGTTGCGGTTTTTACAGGGTTGTACACGTGGCTGGAGCATTAGTGAAATTTTCTCTGGAAGGTGGGAGGGTGGGCAGCAGGTTTGGACTGGAATCAGAGGCGGAAATAACGAAATATTTTATCTTGGTGGAGAAGTACAGACTTTCTCTATTAGTCTTGATTGGGAATTAAAGAACAGCTCGACAGCACATTCCGGTGCATATCAGGTTGGTATTGAAAGGAAAACAGAAGATGTTTCTTTTATAGAAGGGAAAAACGCGACGACGTATTCTAATGAGCGATTTGCCGTCGGAACGGAAGAATATGTGAGCACAGGTGTTTTGATTCCCGAAACGCGGGATGTTTTTCCAGCATTGCCGATGCTTCCATTCATGCAAGACGCACCGCGTTTAATTAGGCAATGGGCGCGCATTTTGGCGCAGTGGATGAGCGACATTTCCTTTCCCATTTTCTCGCCCGCTACCATGCGCGAATACGTTTCTAACAGACGCACGGAACTCGGCCAGCGCGGTGAAAATCTTTCGGCTATAATTTTTCGTATGGCTTCCGATCCCAAGCAGCGTCAAACCCTGCTCGAATGGCTGCGCGAACTTTGCCCACAAGAGATCGTTGATTTCGATTTTATTCAAACGCAACTCGGCGATGTGCTCTTGGCCGTGAAAGAGCCGAATGGCGTCACCATCTCTGCGCGCAGCATGTCGGACGGCACGCTGCGCTTTCTCGCAATGGTCGTCGTGTTATTACATGCAAAGGAAGGCTCACTTTTCGTGTTGGAAGATATTGACAGCGACTTGCATCCTTCGCGTTTGCATTTACTGGCCAGTTTTCTTGAGCAAGTCACGGCTTCACGTCGCATACAAGTCATCGCCACCAGTCATTCGCCTTATCTTTTGGACCATCTCTCCGAACAAAGCTTGGCAAACGTTCTCGTGTTTGTGCGCGATCAAGAAAGCCAAAGCACCAAAGTCGCCAAGCTTATTGATATCCCCGGCTTCTCGGAAGCACGGCAGCACAATCCCCTCGACTTGTTGCACGCAAGCGGATGGATGGAGCAGAACTTATGAGAGTGTTGATCATCCCTGAAGATCCGACCAACGATCAATACGTGCTCAAGCCGATAATCGCTGCTATCTTTGCGGATTTAGGCCGCAAAGCGCGAGTCAACGTTCTTCAAAACCCTCGCCTGCGTTCCGTGAATCAAGCCTTAGATCCTAAAACCATCGAAGCGATCATTGTAAGCTATCCACAGGAAAATTTGTTCCTGCTTTTGCTTGATCGCGATTGTGAAGAAACGCGCATCGAAAATATCAAGATGCGCGAAAAAAACGCTTTAAGTGTGAACCGACGGCTGCTCGGAGGGCTTGCTATTGAAGAAATCGAAATGTGGGCGCTCGCAGTGTATGAAGGAACTCTGCCCCACCCTTGGCAGGAGATGCGGCGCGAATGCCATCCCAAGGAAGAGTATTTTGAACCGCTCATTGCACAGCTTGAATTGAACTACGATGTCGGTCGCGGGCGCAAACATCTCATGCGCTCGCTTCCTTCAAATTACTCGCGCCTATTGCAATTATGCCCGGAAGTTAGCGAATTGCGAGCGCGCATCAAACAAATGCTGTGAGTTCACAGTGACTCCATAGCGCATTTGCTTTCCCATGACCGAGCAGAAAAACTTCCTCAAACTCTCCGCGCAAAAAGCCGCGGACGAAACGCATCGCCTCAAAATTGCCAAAGCAATTTCGACTTACGATGCGGTCGTCAACAATACCAAGGCGAGTCAATTCAAAAATTGGGAAGAGGCGCGCACACTGGCGGCGCAGATCAAAAACTATACACTCGCGCATTTGCCGGAGCTGTTAGAGCAATTTGAAAAGAATTTCACCGCGGCAGGAGGAAAAGTATTTTGGGCGGAAACGGGCGAAGAGGCGGCGGAGTATGTCGTCGCGCTTGCACAGCAACAGCATGTGCGCAAAGTCGTCAAATCCAAATCCATGACCACGGAAGAGATTCAACTCAACGAACGTTTGGAGCGGAGCAGCATCGAGGTTTGGGAGAGCGACCTCGGCGAATTGATCGTGCAGCTTGCCAATGAAAAGCCGTACCACATCGTCACGCCCGCGATGCACAAAACCAAGGAAGAGATCGGCGTGCTCTTCAACGAACAACTACACGCACCGCTCACCACCAATGCCGAAGAGCTGACGATGATCGCGCGCCGCCATTTGCGCGAAGCTTATATCACCAGCGGCATGGGCATCACCGGCGCGAACTTTTTGATTGCGGACGCGGGCGCCGTCGTCGTAACGGAGAATGAAGGCAATGCGCGCCTCACTATGTCATGCCCGCCCGTGCATGTGGTCGTCGCCGGCATTGAGAAAATCATTCCGCGCCTTGCAGATTTGAGCTTATTTCTGCCGTTACTTGCCACGAGCGGCACCGGACAGGAAATTACCTGTTATAATTCCATCGTCTGCGGCCCGCGCCGCGAGGGCGAGTGTGATGGGCCGCGCGAGATGCATGTGATCTTATTGGATAACGGCCGCGCGCAGCTTTATCAGCGCAAACGCTTTCGCGAAATCCTGCGGTGCATTCGCTGCGGCGCTTGCCTCAATGCGTGCCCCGTTTATCGCACCGTGGGCGGCCATAGTTATCGCACGACGTATCAAGGCCCGATCGGGTCCGTGATTACACCGCACTACAACGGCTTCGAAAAATTTCAGCACCTCGCCGCGGCCTCTTCGCTTTGTGGTGCGTGCAGCTCGGTTTGCCCGGTGCATATCGATATTCATCATCTTTTGCTGGAAAATCGCGCGCTGGCCATCACACAAAATGCGCCGCCTTTTTTTGGGAAGATGGCCATGCGCGTTTTTGCGTGGGTGATGTCTCGTCCGCAACGCTTGCAGCTTATGCGGCGCCTTGTGCGTATGGTTCAGCCACTCGCTCCCCAACGCCTGCGAGAGCCGCGCATGAGCAAAAAATCTTTTCGTGAGCTCTGGAGAGCGAATGAATACGGCGCGTGAACGGACTTTGCAACGGCTGCGCAGCGGCATGGATTCGCACACGAACGCAACCGCCCCGGTAATCAGTGACGCGGCGATCTTCGCGAACTATCCCGAGCCGAGTGCGTTGGTCGAGCGTTTCGGCGCCAGGCTCGTCTCGCTTAAGGGCGAGTTTCACGGCGTACGCAATGTGCACGAAGCCGCCGCGTGCGTGCAAGAGTTGCTCACAGGCTTGGCCGCGAGCTCGCCGCAGGTATGTCTGCGGCAACGCCACGATTTGATCGACCTCGTCATCGCGCAAGAGCCGTGGCTGCATACGCATACGACTCCAGTTTCACAGAACTTGCCGAACGAAGACTTTGCGCACTACCAAGCCGGTTTGACGACTGCAGATTTTCTAATCGCGCGCACGGGCAGCATTGTGCTCAATTCCGCTGCGGCCGGCGGGCGCAGGCTCTCCGTTTTGCCGCCGCTCCATATCGTCATTGCAACAGCTTCGCAAGTGGTCGCGTCGTTGGAAGAGGCATTTGCGCAATTAAAAAATAGAACGCCGGCGAGTTATATGGCGATCATCACCGGGCCGAGCCGTACTTCCGACATCGAAAAAATTCTTGTGCTCGGTGCGCACGGGCCGAAACGGCTTGCGGTGATAATAGTCGAGCAAGCATAAATGTTCAGCCACGGCCTAGCCGCGGCTTTGTTCTCCACTTCCTCGTGATCAACCATGGCCGGGCCACGGTTTTGACCAAAACAAGCTTTCCTTTTAAAAAGGAAAAGGCGCAGCAATGAATGGAAGGCGTTAAGATTATCGTGCGGCCTTGTTGGAAGTGGCTGTTGAGCGGCGAATGAGCAGGTTCATAAAATTTTGGAAGAGCACAACGGCATGAATGAAACGAGCTTAACTGGAAAGCAACGCCGCTATTTGCGCGGCTTGGGGAATCAATTGGAGCCCGTGGTCTCGGTGGGCCTGAAAGGCGTGAATGAAGGCGTAGTTGCGGCGATGGAGAGCGCCTTCAATAGCGCGGACTTGCTCAAAATCAGACTGCAAGAGGGCTTTACCGGAAACCGTCACGAGGCCGCAGAAAAACTAGCGCACGCCGCGAAAGCCGAGCTGGTGCAAGTGCTCGGCAAAACGATTCTCCTGTATCGCAAGCATCCGGAGAAACCGAAGATCGAGTTGCCCTAGCGAAAAGCCGGCGCAGCTTTGCTAACGCACTCTGCGCACGATCGCCTCGGCCATCTCTTGCGTTCCGCATTGCGAATCTTTATTTAAGTCCCGTGTCACAAACTTGCCCTCGCGAATCACGTCTTTCACCGCGGTGTTGATCTTGGCCGCGGCTTCGAACTCGCCGAGGTGTTCGAGCATCATCATACCGGCCATGATCACGGCCGTGGGGTTCGCGAGATTTTTTCCGGCAATGTCGGGTGCGCTGCCGTGCACAGCCTCGAAGATCGCAGCCTGTTTGCCGATGTTCGCCCCCGCGGTCAAACCCAATCCACCGACCAAGCCCGCGGCGAGATCGGAAAGAATGTCGCCGAACAAATTTGTCGTGACGATGACGTCGTACACGCCGGGGTTCATCACCATCTCCATCGCGCACGCGTCGATGATGCGGTCTCTAAACTCGATGGCAGGATACTCATGCGCGAGGGCTTTGCCAATCTCCAAAAACATGCCGGTGGTGCATTTCAAAATGTTCGCCTTGTGCACCAATGTGACGCGCTTGCGGCCATGATGCTTGGCATATTCAAAAGCGTAGCGAATGATTTTTTCCGAGCCGCTGCGCGTGATCACCGCCACGCTTTCCGCCGCAATGTTGACGCCGTCGGCTTTGATGAAATGCTCGACGCCGGAATACAGGCCCTCCGTGTTTTCACGAATCATCACAAGGTTGACGCCGCCATGGAGGGCAGGAAGGCCCTCAAATGACACGGTGGGGCGAACATTCGCATACAACTCGAACTCTTGGCGCAACGCAACATTCACGCTGCGAAAGCCGCCGCCGACCGGCGTGGTGAGCGGGCCTTTCAGCGCGATGCGCGTGTTGCGAATGGAAGCCAACGTTTCCTGCGGAAGGGGATTGCCGCACGCTTCCACTGCCGCCATGCCGCCGAGTTGAGGATCCCATGCGATTTCCGCACCGGAAGCTGCAATGACTTTAACGGCGGCCTCCATGATGGACGGCCCAATGCCATCGCCCGGAATGAGCGTGATTTTGTGCATGAATTGCCTTTCCTGAAAAATGAGCGCGCCTCCGAACTTGAAAACGGCGCAAAGATACACTGTGTGTATTGCATGGTGCAAGCAATTTCTCGATCATTTTGCAACGCCTCAGTCATTGGTGGAGAACACAACACCGTCGCTTCTGCATGACGCTGAGGTTCGTCGCAAAGTGCTAGCTTGGTCTTTTTATGTTTTGTCGCTGCTTCACCTGGGTGCGTTCTCTGCTTGTTTACCGAGGTGGTCTCTTCGCGCGAGGTGACTTGTTCGGAGAGTTGCCCAATGACATGGCGGCTTCTGCTTTTTCAAATCTACGAAGCGCTTTAATATCTAAGAAATAGTTTTAGTGCA
>JABWAN010000403.1 GCA_013361015.1 Candidatus Zhuqueibacterota bacterium
TCGACGAAATGCTGGCCCGGCTCGGATACAACGTGTTCGCCGTGGACATTTACGGCAAGGGCATCCGGCCCCAGACACCGCAGGCCGCCGGGGCGGAAGCGGGCAAGTTCAAGAACGACCGTGCCCTGCTGCGGGCAAGGGTCCGTGCCGGGCTGGATGTGCTCAGAAACCACGAACTCACCGACCCGAAACGGATTGCCGCCAATAAAGAGCGGATGGAAGGAAAACGTAAAACGATGGCGCGGGTCTTGAAAATAGCGCGACACGAAATAATGCGCGGGATAAAGCGCTTTCAACTTCAGTGCGCGCGGCACAAACTTGATGAGCGTAGAGAGATCCATAAATGGCGTCGCGCCCAAGCCTTCGAGAATCACGGCTTCGTAAATACCGCGAGAATCCTGCATGAAACGATCATAATTCGCAGCATCATGCGGATTGAAGGCCGCCATCTGCGCCTTCATGCGCGCTCCGTCATCGGAATAATCCAAACGCGTGCCGTCGTGAAAATAGAGGCGATAAAACGGATCGAGCTTCACCAACTCGAGGTAATCTTCGAGCCGCTTCCCGGCAACGTCGAAAATCGCACGAATAATTTCCGGCGCGGTGATGAGCGAAGGCCCCATGTCAAATGTGTAGCCACGCTTTTGCAACTGGTAAGCGTGTCCGCCAACTCTAGCGTTCTTTTCAAGCAGCGTGACTTGAAAGCCGCGCGCTTGCAAACGCACCGCAATCGCAAGCCCGCCAAAGCCGGAGCCGATGACGATAATGTGCTTCATGTTATCCTTTTAGCCAAAACCGACAGTTAAGCAATTTGGCAGTATTCTAATTCTACTTGGGCAGATTCCATCTTTGCCCACGAAACACGCGACAAACTCGAAAACGCTTTACGCGTGTTTCGCGTATTTCGTGGGCAGAAATGCTAGTGTGACTGAATAGAACTTCGCGGTGGCCATGGCCAAAAGGCATTCGTGTTTTGTTGATATTCGCGATAGCCCGGTTTCGTGTTCTGTAGCGTCTTTTCCAACATCGTCACGCCGGAAACTTTTAAAAGTAGCGTCGTGATAATAATCGGGCTGATGATCGTCCAATATGCGCCGGTAGCCGCGGCGAATAAAAAGCAGCCCCACCATAACACTGCTTCGCCAAAATAATTCGGATGCCGCGTGTAACGCCACAAGCCCGTGTTCATGAGCTTGCCGCGATTCGCGGGATTCGATTTGAAACGCAACATTTGTGCATCGCCCACAGCTTCGAAAAAAAAGCCGACGGCCCAAATGCCAACGCCCGCATAATCAAGCCAAACGAGTTGCGCAGGCGTCGCGCTGAATTGCGCAACCAACAACGGAATCGCAATGAGCCACAACATCACGCCCTGCAGCAAAAATACTTTGAAGAAGCTGAACCACCACCAATTCTTCGGGTTCTCTTCGCGCCACGCGCGATAGCGAAAATCTTCCCCTTTGCCGTGATTGCGCCAGAAAATGTAAATCGCCAAACGCAATGCCCACACGCACACCAGCACAGTCACTAGCCCCTTGCGTGCGAGAAAACCTTCGGGCGCAAGCATGAACGCAACGCCATTCGCAAGTATAAAACCCGGCCCCCAAAACACATCAACGATGCTGGAGTTTTTCAACGGAAGACTCAACAACCAAACCAACGTCACGTAAACAAAAATCGCGAACGCGGTTGCGCCTAAAATTTCTGCGAAGGTTGTCATCACATGCCTGCAAGAATAAAATGATAAAGGTTCATATTGATCGCTCGTGATGGAGGCAATGAGTTTTTTTATGTTCTGTCGCTGCTCCACCCAGGGGTCATCTTTGCTTGTTTACCTCACTTTTATCTCTTCGGCCTAGCGGACTTCAAAGCGATGGCATCCCGCCACCAAGCGGAAATTTTCAAACAAACCGCATTTATTAGAGCCCGTGCTTGCTGAAATTCGACGACCCAAATCGGTAATGTACGCCTTAGAACTCATCCCCTAAATCCCCTTCTCTTAAAAAGAGAAGGGGACTTTCAGAGCTTTAAATCTTCGTCTCCCCCTTCTCTTCCCAAGAGAAGGGGGTCGGGGGGATGAGTTCAGGCGGAAGAGCATTACCAAACTTGATCGTCAAATTTCAAGAGGTGCCACTACGAACGGTGCGAGGCCTCTGCAATCAACTCCGCGGCTATCTTGCCCGAAAGCATGACAAGCGGAATGCCGCCGCCGGGATGCGTGGAACCGCCGGCGAAATACAATCCCCGCAACTCGCGGCTGCGATTCGACGGCCGCTTGAAAGCCGCGCTCCGACTGTTCGACGAGAGGCCATATATACTGCCGCGATTGCTGCGATAGAAGCGATAAAAATCTTCCGGGGTGATGACGTCCTCTTGTTCAATTGCGCCCTCCAAATCAAATCCGAAGCGGCGCAGCTTCTCCAACGTGAGTGCGCGCACCTTCGGGAGCACTTCTATCCAATTCAGCGCGCTCGTCAAGTAAGGCATGTTGAGCAGCACAAACCAGTTTTCGCATCCGGCGGGCGCGTGCTCGGGATCGCTCTTGCTGGTGATCGCAACGTAAATCGTCGAATCATCCGGCGGCACGCGTTGTTCAAAAATCTGTTCGAACTCCTTATGATAATCGCGCGCGAAAAAAATATTGTGATGCGCAAGCCGCTCGTGTCTCGTGCGTACGCCCCACATAAAAACCAAACCCGAGCACGAAGGCTCAAGACGAGCGAGCTTCTTTCGGCGACCCTCGAAGCCGCCAATGAGTTGTTCGTGCGCGACAACGACGTCCTGCCCGCAGAGCACATAATCCGCGGCGAGCTGCTCTCCTTCTATTTGCAAACCCGTGGCACGTTTGCCGTCGTGCAAGATTTTCTGCACTGGAACCGAGTATTGCACCTGCACGCCGACTTGGTTTGCCAACTCAAGCAACGCTTCCGCGAGGCGATACATGCCGCCACGGATGTAATAGCTGCCCAAAACATACTCCACATATGGAATGATATTGAGCGTGGCCGGCGCGCGATAGGGATTCGAGCCGTTGTAGGTCGCATAGCGATCGAACAACTGCACGAGGCGTTCGTCTGCAAAGAAACGCACCACACTTTCATGCATGGTGCGGAGCGGATCGATCTCCCGCAAGTGCAGCAGCGTCCCGAGATTTTTCAGTGTGAGCAGCTTGGCAAGTTCGTGAATCGGCGAGAAGAGAAAAATTTCCGCGGTGCGTTGATAGATGCGCTCGCTATACTGCAAAAACTTTTCGTAAGCCGCGGCGTCGCGCTGCGAGAACCGTGCAATGGCTGCTCGCATTTTGACCGGATTCGCGCTCGCGTCAAGAGTTGCGCCGTCGGAAAAAAAGTAGCGGCAAATCGGCTCGATGGGCGCAATGGCGAGTTGCTTTGCGCGTGCGGCGCCGGCAAACTCAAAAAGCTCGTCAATCACAAAAGGCATCGTCAACAGCGAAGGGCCGGTGTCAAAACGATAGCCGCCCAATTGCCGTTCGTTGAGCTTCCCGCCGGCGCTCGCGTTCTTCTCATACACATGAACCTCAAAGCCCATGCGCGCTAACCGGATCGCGCCGCTCAACGCTCCGAGGCCTGCGCCGATGACCAAGACTCGCTTAGACATGTGGCTTCATATACGCGCTTGCGTTTGCAATTTTTCATATAAGCTTGTCACCAACAACACGAGAGAAAAACCATAGCCGAAATCTTCAATCGGAATTGTTCCGAGGCGCACGCCGAGTTGATATTGCTCATCGTAGAGCACAATGGGTCGCGCGGTGAGATAGCCGTTGAAAATGAGCGTGACGACAAAGAGCGCCGCGAGAAAAATGAGCAGACGGGTTTGCGCGAAGAGGCTGGTTTGCAGCACAATGTCGAGCAGCGCGGCGCACGCAAGGGCGATGAGCATCAAGCCGGTGTATTCTTTTCCGTGAATAATGAGCACGATGCCGCGCACGGCGCCGAGCAGCAGGATGTAACCGACATATTGCAGGCGGGCGCTGTGCTTGGCGGGAAAATAAAACTTGATCGTCTCCCACATGAACAGGGCGGCAAAAGGCACGGTGAAAAAGAAAAGGCATTCTTCCAGCGGCAGCCCCGCAATCCTCATGTCAAGAGTATAATCGGTATTGAACCGCCAATGTCTGCCGGTGACCAGCACATCCCAAACCAAAAAAGGCACGGCCACGATCGCGATGGCGGGCAACGCAAAGCGCCATTTATTCACAAAGCGCACTTGCTTTTCGAAACTCATAAGGAGCGGGCCGCAGACGATGAGCACATTGAGCAGGAGATATTCGAATTTCAATTTGGCGTCAGTTTCCGTTTTAACGCAACGAGGTTGTTTCTTTCCGGCTTGTGCAAACGGAGGTTTTGCAGAAGAAAGTCAATTACGTTGCAGACCAGCGTTCGATCATAATATTGATGGTGCTCGGGCAAAAGTCGCGCGATCGTGCGCAGGTTTTGTTGCGCGTCGTCAGAGCGGCCGAAGAAGATCGGGAGATAGTAACACGTTGAGCCGTGCACGAACAAGGCTTCCACGTCTTGCGGCGCCAGCGCGAGCCCCTCGTCCATCAGCTTCAACCCTTCGTTCGCGGCGCGCCACTTCTCCGACGGCCACACCGCGTGTTTCGCGCGCAGCGCCGTCAATGCACCGATGTAAGTTTGCGTCCGTCCCTGCAAACGAATCTCAAGTGCGCCGATTTTTTTGAAAAGGGCAATCGCGGGATCAATGTGAGCTTGCTTTTCAACACTAGCATAGAACAAATGGCGGGCTTGCGCAAGCAGGCTGTCGATCTCTGTTGCCGAAGCAGAGGCAGGAGAAAAAAGAGCCAGCATCATAACGCACACCACCGTGGCGTGAATCTGTGCTTTAGTAATCACGAGAATCCTTGCGAGCGATTGAGCCTTCTTACGCTTCTCAATCATTCCGTGACTTCATCCGACTTGATATCCTTCATGAGATTTGCAACAACTACGCGCAACGGCACCAACCAATATCCAAGAGTTGCTTCAAAGCGGTGATGCGTGTCGAGAATGCGCTTTGCCCTTCATACGAGCGCCACTTGTTTGAAACATACATAATATCATATAACGGCCACAAAGGTGCAAGGACATTATCGTTCTGGGCTGAGGCGCTTCCACCTCCAACTCTTGCAACAAGATAAAGCGCAGCGCGCGCTTTGCAACGTTTTCGCGGGCACACTAAACGTTTTGCGATTGCGGCAGGGCAACCTTCAACTTGCCGGCCTCCGCCAGCTCCGCTTTTTTATTCTCCCAATACTCGCGCTTATGTGGCCGCACCGGATTGAAGAACTGCTCATTGCCGTCAGCATTCACTTTAAGCTCTTTGGTGATGTAGTAATCGCGTTGTGCGTTGTGCAGGCACATGGACATCGGGCCGTCGGGCGTCATGACCATGAACGAGCAATTATCGATGCGCTCGGGATCGAGGCAATCCGCGTGCATAAAATCATGTATCATGAAACTAAGCTTGTGCACTTTGAAGCGGCTGCGCAGCAAATCCCATTTCATGCGCCAGAGATGCTTGACTAAAAACGGAAAGCCCTTTGCGATGATCTGGGGATGTTGGAGAATGTGCAGCGCAATGGTCTTCACCGCTTGTTTGGGGTTGCCGCGATCCAAACTGATGCCTTGAAAATCGTCATACAGCCTGTTGATGATTTCGGGATCGTGCCACAAATCATACGCATTCCCGTTGCACGCGAACGCATAGCCGATGCGATTGCAGGAGGGATGGCCGATGTCTACGACGTCGAAATTGATCTCGCGCCCGATGGTTTCGTTGATAATGCGAATGATGTTGCGCGGCTCGATCGCGTCGGGGCGACCGTGCA
>JABWAN010000404.1 GCA_013361015.1 Candidatus Zhuqueibacterota bacterium
GCTTCGAGGATTCGGCTTTCTACGATAAACTCGAACGCGCGCGCCGGCAAACTTCCGGGCGCATGACGCTCATGACGCAAGTGTTCGAGCAAGCACAAGACGCAATCACCATGGCCTTTCTCGCCGTAGGATTGATTGCTTTCAATCCGTGGCTCATACTGCTTTTGCTCATTACGCTCTTGCCCGCGTTTCTCGGCGAGGCGCACTTCAATGCGCGCAGCTATTCGCTCATGTATAGCTGGACGCCCGAACGCCGCGAGCTGGACTACTTGCGCTACATCGGCGCGAGCGACGACACGGCGAAGGAAGTAAAAATTTTCGGGCTTTCGGATTTTCTGACCGGACGCTATCGCGATCTCGCCGCGCGTTATTATCTCGCCAATCGCGGCTTATCCGTGCGGCGCGCGAGTTGGGGCAGCGTGTTCGCAATCGTCGGCAATCTCGGTTATTACGGCGCGTATGCCTTCATCATTCTGCGCACGGTGAGCGGGCAACTCTCCATCGGCGATATGACTTTTCTCGCAGGCTCGTTCGGCCGCTTGCGCAGTTTGCTGCGCGATATGCTGCAGCGCTTCACCAGTGTGGCGGAGAGTGCTTTGTACTTGCGCGATCTCTTCGACTTTCTCGCCTTGCAGCCGCAGATTCGTTCGCAGCATAATGCGAGGCCTTTTCCCAAACCGATGCAACACGGCTTCGTTTTTGAAAACGTCGGCTTCAAATACCCCGGATCGGAGCGCTGGGCGAATCGTTATTTGAGTTTCACATTACACGCGGGAGAAAAGCTCGCGTTGGTGGGCGAGAACGGCGCGGGCAAAACCACGCTGGCGAAATTGCTCGCGCGCTTATATGATCCAACGGAAGGCCGCATTTTGTTGGACGGCCGCGATCTGCGTGAATACGATCTCGAAGTGTTGCGTCATGAGATCGGCGTCATCTTTCAAGACTTCGTGCGTTATCACATGACTGCCTCCGAAAACCTCGCCATTGGCCGCATCGAAGCACGCGAGGATATGCTGCGCATCGCGCGCGCCGCAACCCGCAGTTTGGCGAACACAGTAATTGAGAAACTGCCGGGAAAGTATGATCAGATCTTGGGAAAGCGTTTCGAGAAGGGGGTCGAGCTTTCGGGCGGGGAATGGCAAAAGATCGCGCTGGGCCGCGCTTACATGCGCGAGGCGCAATTGCTCATTCTCGACGAGCCGACCGCCTCGCTCGATGCGCGCGCGGAGCATGAAGTGTTTCAACGCTTCGCCGAGCTCACGCATGGCAAAACTGCGGTGCTCATCTCGCACCGTTTTTCCACCGTGCGCATGGCCGATCGCATTTTGGTTTTGCACAACGGCGAGATGGCCGAACTGGGCACGCACGAGGAATTGCTCGCACGCAATGGGCGCTATGCGGAACTGTTCTATTTGCAGGCGGAGGGGTATCAGTGAAGACTTGATGCTCGATGCTGGTTGCTTGATCCTTGTTCTTAAAAAAACCTATTTTGTTGACACTCCCGGCAATCTCTCCTTAAGGTTGAGCATTTGATACTTTTTCAAAATCTCTATCGTTCTCTCAATCGGCAAGGCCTCGCGCGTGCGGCCGTTCATGCCGCTCACGGTCGTGGCTTTGAAGAGAGAATTGTAAACCGCTTCTTCGGTGGCTTCGACCACGGCGAGAAAAAGCGGCGTCATCATCTCGTCGTGCAACAAGCGCACGCTGGGCAATAAGCCCACGGCACTTTCTTCGCGCGGAACCGCGTACGGAATGCGATACGCGGTCGTGAAGGCGATCACATAGTCGCCGCTGCCGTTGGACATGAAACCGCCGGTGTGTGCGAGGCCGAGCAGCGCGCGCTTGGCGAGGCGTTTCAAATTGCGCGTTGAAAGCGGCGCATCGGTCGCAACCACGATCATGCACGAACCTTTGTCGTCGGCTCCGCGCACGCGTTCATTCATATAAAACTTTCCCAGTTCGCGGCCCACGGGCGCGCCAGTGATGGTGAGAATGCCGCCGTAATTCGTTTGCACGAGCGCGCCGACGGTATATCCGCCGAAATCCTTGGGCAGCACGCGCGACGAGGTTCCGACGCCGCCTTTGAAGCCCAAACAACTCGTACCCGTTCCCGCGCCCACACTGCCTTCTGCAATCGCGCCGCGGCTGGCTGAACTGAGCGCTTGCAGCACGTGCTCTTCTTTCACGTGCAAACCGCGAATGTCATTCAACCCGCCGTCGTTGGTTTCTCCCACCACCGCATTCACCGAGAAAACATTTTCATTGCCCGGCTGTGCGAGCGTGTGTTTGATCAACGCCTGCATCGCTATCGGAACGGCGAGCGTGTTGGTGAGTGCGATCGGTGTTTCAATCGTGCCCAACTCTTCTACTTGCGTATAGCCCGCGAGCTTGCCGAACGCATTGCCGCAATATATCGCCGCGGGGATTTTTTCTTGAAAGAGATTGCCGGAATGCGGAACGATCGCGGTCACGCCGGTGCGCACGGAATCACCCTGCCAAACCGTGCAATGTCCCACGCGCACACCGGCCACATCGGTGATCGCGTTCAATTGGCCCCTGGGCAGAATGCCAACCTGCACGCCGGCTTCGCGCGCACGCGGCCGGGAATTTTCCACCTGCGCATAGGCCGCCATAGCTACGCCTAGAAACAGCAGCGTGAAAGTGCAACTCATGATGAACTCCTTGTTTTAGCATTCAATCTTGCGGATGACGGCAGTTTTCGGCATTTTGCTTCGCGCAAATGGACGCAGAGTTGCTCATCATTTTAAAGCCGTTTTACACGTGAATGCTTTGCTGTAAAAGTAAAAACTTCCCGTAAGCAGAGGAGGCGGATGCCGGCCATAGTTATCCGCTTCATCCGTTCAATCCGCTTACAAGATTCTTTTGAGTGTGAGAATGAAAAACTTTGGAGAATGTGTCGCGATGCAACGTAATCAAACAAATCACGCAACGATCCTGCTTACGGGCGCGAGCGGCTACGTGGGCGGCAGATTGTTGCGCGCGTTGGAAGAAGCTGGCCAGCGCGTGCGCTGCCTCGCACGCCGCCCCGAATTTTTGCGAACGCGCGTGCGCGCTGCCACGGAAGTTGTGCAAGGCGACGTTCTCAATGCAGAGTCGTTGCAGAGCGCGATGAACGGCGTCGAAGCCGCGTATTATTTGGTGCATTCCATGGGTTCCACCGGCACGTTTGAAGAAGAAGATCGTCGTGCCGCGGAAAATTTCGGCGCCGCGGCGCATGCTGCGGGCGTGCGCCGCATCATTTATCTCGGCGGCCTCGGGCGCGATGAGGAACTTTCGCCGCACCTTGCAAGCCGGCATGAGGTGGGGCGTATCTTGCGCGCTTCCGGCGTGCAGACGCTCGAGCTGCGCGCTTCGATCATCATCGGCTCGGGCAGCCTCTCTTTCGAAATGATTCGCGCGCTCGTGCAAAAACTGCCGGTGATGATCACGCCGCGCTGGACCAACACGCTCGCGCAACCGATTGCCATCGAAGACGTCATTGCCTATCTCGTTGCCGCGTTGCACGTGCAATATGAGGGGGACGGCGTTTTCGAAATTGGCGGCGCCGAACGAGTTTCGTATCTCGGCATTATGCAGGAGTACGCGCGCCAACGCGGGTTGAAACGCTTCATCATTCCGCTGCCGGTGTTGACGCCGCGCCTTTCGAGTTTGTGGCTGGGGTTGGTCACGCCGGTGTATGCCCGCGTCGGGCGAAAACTCATCGACAGCGTGCGCCATGAAACCGTGGTGACCAACCAGCGCGCGTTGCAAGTTTTCGGGATCAAACCGCGCGGCATACGCGCAGCCATTACGCGGGCGCTCAACAATGAAGATCGCGAGTTTGCCGCAACGCGTTGGTCGGATGCGCTCTCTTCGCCCGGCACATTGCGCAGTTGGGGCGGCGTTAAATTCGGTACTCGCATTGTGGACTCGCGCACCGTGCGCGTGGCCGGCGGCGCTGAAGCTGCGATGCGGCCCATTCAACGCCTCGGCGGCGAGAGGGGTTGGTATTATGGCAACTGGTTATGGCGGTTGCGCGGATTCATCGATTTGCTCTTCGGCGGCGTGGGCATGCGCCGCGGACGCCGCGATCCGGAATGGCCCGCGCCCGGCGACACGCTCGATTTCTGGCGCGTCGAAGCGTTCGAGCGCGACCGGCTGCTGCGCCTAGTTGCCGAAATGAAGCTGCCCGGACGAGCCTGGTTGCAGTTCGAAGTAGAAAGCGCAGGCAATAGCGCAACGATTCGGCAGACGGCGATCTTCGACCCGAGCGGAATTTTCGGTTTGCTCTATTGGTACGCGCTCTATCCCATGCACGTTTTGATTTTTCGCGGCATGTTGCGCAACATTGCCAAACGAGTTGTAAGCAAAGAAGCGGGAGCATGATCTTTTCTCACCGGCGCGCCCCGGGTTTATCGGCGGACGCATCGCGCGGCAATTGGAATTGATGCGCGAGCTTCACCAATCTGTGTGGAAGAGTTTCAAGTCCGCCAAGGCTCGACCCAGTCGTTCCAATCCTTCCTGCACCACTGTTGTTTCTCCGCCCACGGCAATGCGAAAGTGCTGCGGCATTTCGAAAAATTTGCCGGGCACCACTGTGGTTTCGTATTTCTCGCGCAATAGTGCACACAAGGTGTCCACGTTGCCGCGCAAGAGCTTGGGAAAAGCAATCGTGCCGAATTCCGGTTTAGAGGCTGGTAGCTCGGGATGGGAATCTAAAAAGCGATGCAGTAGCGCGAGGTTGCTTTGCAGAAGTGTTCGCGCCGAAGCTGCAACCTGCTCGAGGTGTTGAAACGCGATCACGCTCAAGCGCTCCGCCGGGTGCGCGGGAATTACGCCGAACAGATCATGCAGGCGCCACATCTTTTGCGCAAGCTGTGGCTCGGCCAAGGCCCAGCCGCACCGCAAGCCGTTCAACCCGTATGCTTTTGTCAAACTGCTCGTCACGATGAATTCTTTGCCGAGGTGGATGGCGGAAGGCGGACGATGGTCGAACATAGCTTCGAGATAGACTTCGTCTACCAGCACACGTGCGCCCACGCCGCGCGCGAGTTCGCCAACTTGCGCAAGCGTGGCATTATCCACAAACGCGCTGCTGGGGTTGTGCAGATTGGCGAGCACGATCAAGCGCGTGGCCGGCGTGATTGCGCGTGCGATCGTATTCGGATCCAGGCGAAAGCCGTCTTCAGCCGGGCGCGAGAAGCGCGTCACCTGTGCGCCCAAATACTGCGCCGTTGAAACGAGCAGCTCATATGTCGGATGCTCGATCAAAACTTCCTCGCCGGGTTCGAACGCCACTGCCATCGCAAGATGATTGGCCATGGAAGTGCCGGCCGCAGCCACGACCATGTCCGTGGTCACGCCAAACCGATTCGCAATCGCTTCTTGCAAGGGCGCAAAACCGTATGTGCTCGGTCCATTGATTTCGAGATCAGCGAGCGTCACGGGCAGATCTTTAAGCGCATACCACCGCACACCACTCGCGGCCAAATTGTATTTGCTGCCAGAGTGCAGTTTTGACCAAGCCATGTAATCGGAACTCATCACGCGTTGGGACATGGGGGGGAGCTCGGGTTAATGGGTTATTGGGTTACTAGTTCATGAGTAATCGAGTTCTTGGATTAGTGGCGAGTGAAATTTTTTGTGGTCTCACAACCTTATAGCCAATAGCCGAATAACGCAACAACATAACCCCAAGCCGGAATCAAACAGGACACAAAACTGAACGAGCACAAAAAAATATTTTGTGTGCTTTCAGTTTTGTGTCCGAAAAATCTTTGCTTTTAGAGCATTGATTTCACTGTTTAGATACTAATGGCCGATTCTTCGCC
>JABWAN010000405.1 GCA_013361015.1 Candidatus Zhuqueibacterota bacterium
GCCGTTGCTGGAAGCCGAACAAACCGGTGCAGTTCGACACTATCATTTTCACAGCCGTTTTCATCCGCAATGGAATGAGCTGGTGTTGCACCCAAGTTTTCCGGAATTGTTGCTACGACTTATTGAGCAGAACGAAGCCGTGGCCGCAGTGCGAGAGCCTTTCGAACAACGTCGCTTGAGCGCGGCGCAAATCCGGCCGCAAGAAAAATCAATTAAAGTGCCCGGCTCTCCTGCTACTAGCGCAACCAGTTTGCAGGTGCCGTTCTGGCTGCTCGCTGCGGGGTTATTCGTATTGGAGCGCTGGTTCTCCGAAAGGCGCAGAGCATGACACGCGAGCAGGCCTTAACGTGGTTGCACGACCTCACGCGGCGTTGGCGCATGCGGATGCAGGTTAGCATTGCGCTAAAATCTTTGAGTGTTGCGTTCGTGGCTGGTGTTGTTGCGCAGAACCTATTCGCCGGGTGCTTCGCTTATATCATCGTGGTGGGTTTCTCTGCGTTCGTGCTGTGTGAGCTTATCCTGCAACGCCGGTCTCGCCTTGACGCGCATTTGGTCGCACGCCACCTCAATCGCACCGTACCCGCACTGGAAGAAAGCTGCGAGATTCTGCTGAAGCCGGCTTCATCACACTTAAGCCTTCTTGAGGAACTGCAACAAGAACGCTTGCTGCGCGCACTCGCACAATCGCAACACGAGGTACGTTTGCCCTCGGCGCCACTGGCGAGCGCATTTAAATTTGCGACCGCTTGCATTTTATCAGCATTAGTGTTGCACGTAACTTGGGGAGCGTTGCGTCGTCACGCGCCTCACGCCATTTCCGCATTCATGCCACTTTCGCCTTCGGGGCAAACGCAGCTCACCGTCCCCTCTCCGCCAAAACTCAAAACGTTTGAGATTGCGATCACGCCGCCGGCATATACGAACAAGCCGCGCCGCCTGGTTTCGGATTTCAACTTGGCAGTCGAAGAAAACGCATTGGTGGCGTGGCGGCTCACGTTCGAGCAAGCACTCACGCGCGGCGTGATGATTTGGAACGCTCAAGACACTTTGGCGCTGCACTCTGCAGGCGGAACGAAATATGTGGCGCAATTGCAGGCGCGTGAGAACAGCTTTTATCAATTCTTATTCGAGAATAACGCCGAGCTGCAATCCTCGAGCTATTTTCGTGTCGAGGTCATCAACGATAATGCGCCGGCGTTGAGGGTCACTTCCCTCGCCGCGCGCACGGTGATCATGCCCGGCCAGTTGCCGCATCTCAGCTTGCAGGCGGAGGCGGAAGATGATTATGGCCTCGTAACCGTTGCGGCGTTTGCCACGCTCGCGCGCGGCACGGGTGAGGCGGTGCGTTTCCGCGAAGCCACTTTGGATTTCGAAAAGATTGAAAAAAAATCCACGCGGCATTGGCAATTGCAGCATGCGCTCGATCTTGCGCAACTCGGCATGGCTCCGGGCGACGAGTTGTATTTCTTTCTCGAAGCACGTGATAATCGCGAGCCGGCCGCGAATCGCAGTCGTTCGGAAACATTTTTCGTGATTTGGCAAGATACCGCGAGCGCGATGCTAGTGGAGAGCAGTGGCTTGATAATCAACCCACTGCCGGAATATTTTCGCAGCCAACGCCAAATCATCATCGATACCGAAAAGCTGATTCGAGACCGCCCACACCTCAGCGTGGCAGAATTGCAAAAACGCTCGCAGAACCTCGGCTTCGACCAACAAGCTTTGCGCATGCGTTATGGCGAATACTTGGGCGAGGAAATAGAAGAGGGCGGCGCGCAGGAAATCGCGCACGCCGGCGAAAAAATTGACAAGAGCGCCGCAGACACAAAAGAATCCGCGGTCGATAAGATCGTCGAGGAGTTCGAGCATCAGCATGACATTGCGGAGAACGCCACGTTGTTCGCGCCCTCGGTTAAAACGCAGCTCAAGGCTGCATTGGCGGAAATGTGGGAAGCGGAACTGCATTTGCGCCTGTATCACCCTGAGGCGGCATTGCCCTACGAATATCGCGCGCTCGCATTGTTGAAAAGCGTGCAACAGCACAGCCGCGTTTATGTGCAGCGCGTCGGCTTCGAAGCCACACCTATTAAAGTAGCGGAAAAACGCTTGACGGGTGATTTAGAAAAGATCGCGACGCAAACGTCGCAAAAAGTTACGGCGCGTGACTCGAGTTTTCGTGACGTGCGCGCGGCGCTCCTGCTCCTGCGCCGCGCGGAACAAACGCAGCCGGCATTTTCTCAAGATGAAATTGCCACCATCGAACGGGCGAGCCGCGAGCTGGCGCGGGCCGCGCTCAAACAATCACACGCGAGCTTGCGCGCTTTGCAGGATTTGCATGAGCTGCTGGCAGATTTTAAGAACCATCGCAAACCGTGCGCATCATGTTTGCTCTCGGCGCAGCGTGCGCTGTGGCAACTTTTGCCGCAACCTTCGCCCGCGCCCGCGCAAGGCGTCGAAGCGAACTCCGTGCTTGCGCAAAGATATTTTGAAAAGCTGAGCGCGCCATTCTAAAAGATTCCCTTTTGCATTGTGGCAGGTACACCGAGATCACAAAAGCTCCTCGACGACATGCTTCTTCACACAGAAAATATTTCTTCGTCATTCGGAACGACACCCCCCTGGCCCCTCTCAAGGGGGGAGTTGTCGCGTGCGCACTCGCTTAGCATGTATGGCGGCGATTATGCTGTGGTTGCCATTCTGCTGTGCGCGCTGCTTTTCATGGCCACGTCATTTTGGATATGGCGCCGCGTGCCGCGCAAAAGACGAAGCTGGCGCGTGTTGGCGAACACGCTGGCGATCTTCGCGTTGCTCGCCTTGGCATTGCGGCCACGCTGGACTTCACCGGCAGACCCGGCAACTGCAGTCTTGCTTACCTCCGGTGCAGAGAATTATCGAGCGGCGCCCTCGTACGATTCACTGCAAAACGCCGCCTACACATTCGCATTGCCGGAAACGCAACTCAAGCCGAATGAGTCTTCATCTTACAAAATCATTCCCGACCTCGGCTATCTGCACAGACACTATCCCGAAGTGCGGCATCTGCATGTTTTCGGCTACGGCTTGCGCGATTACGATTGGCAGGAGCTGGAAGGCGTGCAGATCACGCCACATTTCGCACCGCTAAGCCCGGGCTTCAAGCAAGTATACTGGCCGCGAGAGTTGCAGCTTGGGCAAGCATTCTCTATTCAAGGGGAAGCCGTGTGTATGGACAACGCGAAACACTGGGTGACGCTCACCGATCCCGGCGGCGAGAGGGACTCGCTTGCGCTCACGCTCAAGCGCACGCCGCAGTTTGAATTGCAGATGAGGCCGCGCGAGTTGGGATTGCACCATTATGTTCTGCGCCTCAAATCTGAAGAAGGCCGCGTGCTCGCGGAAGAATACCTTGCCGTGCACGTACAGCCGCCCCAACCGCTGCGCGTTTTAATCTTGGAGAGCACGCCGAAGTTTGAAACGAAATACCTCAAGCATTGGGCAGCGCGTGAACTATGCCGATTGGCAATACGAACAACCGTGAGCCGCGAGCGGCATCGCTTTGAGTTCATCAATCATCCGCGGCTCAAGCTTGCTACCATCGACGCCGAGGTGCTGGAAGATTTCGACGTTGTTATGCTGGATGGCCCCGCGCTCGAAACGTTGAGTGCGACAGAACGCCGAGCTTTGCGTTCTGCGATGGAACGGAAAGGTTTGGGCGTTTTGCTCGCCGCGGATGAGGTCACGTTGGCGCCGGATCAACAGAATTTTTCTGAGTCAAAGTTCTTTCTGCCGTTTCGCTTCGAAGCGTTTCCCGATCTCGAACAACGCATGGTCAAAGCGCATTGGCAGCACTCGCCCACGCAAACCCCGATGGCGATTCCTGGCGAGCCTTTTGCGCTCTTGCCCACGCGGGACGCCTCAGCACTTGTTACCGATGAGCAAGATCGCACCCTTGCACTCGCCGTGCAACGCGGACAAGGCCGGGTGGGGTTGAGTCTGTTGCGCGAAACATATCGATGGATTCTGACCGGTCAACCACAATGGCATGCTTCCTATTGGTCACACGTGTTCTCCGAATTGGCGCGCCGCAAAGCGCAGCACGAAGCGTGGGCGCTAGCGGTGGACAAGCCGATTTGTGTCGATCAACCCCTCGCATTGAACCTCACGACCACGAATCCGCTTCCGTTTGGAATCATCAAACCACCAAGTGCGCCGGCAGACACTTTGTTCTTAAGGCAGGATGAAGTGGAGCCTCGGCGCTGGCGCGGCACGTACTGGCCGCGCGAAACCGGATGGCATGAGGTCGCGACGAAATGGTTTTACGTTTATGCGCGCGAAAATTGGCGGACTTGGCAACAGGCAGCAAAAATAGCTGCAACCTCACGCCAGGCCGTGCGTTCAAACGGAAGGACTTCTTCGTCTAGCTCATCTACTTTTACCAAGACGGAAATAATTTCGCCCATCTGGTTCTTCCTGATTTTCTTGTTGAGCAGCACGTTTCTCTGGTTGGAAAGAAAACTTTGAGCGCGCACGGTTTACCCCTCATGCCTAAATCGCTGCAGCGAAAATGTTAAAGACAGGAGATGATAAAATGTCAAGCAAAGCGAATGCGTTGCGCCTGCGGCTTGTGTTTGCCGGATTGTTGGCCATGATCACTTTTTGTTTCGCGCAAACTGCGGAAGTATTGGTGAAAATCACGGCGCCCTCCCCGCACACTCTGGCCGGGCTACCACTACAGATCTGTTTGCACAGCGAGGCCTATATGCTCGCGACAATAAACCCGGAGCTGCTCGGAGCTTTGCAACAACGCGGGGCCGCGTATGAAATTCTCGATACCGATCCTTTTAGCGAGCCGTATTACATTTTCACGCGCACACCGCACGCGGCGGGGAAGACGTTGCCGGCCACGGGTAAAATGCTGTTAGAAGAAAGAGACGCAGTGCTGCTCAAAGTTTCAGAGCAGAACGCACAACAGCTCGCGCAACAAGGCTGGCAGCTTAATCGCATCTTTCCCCGGGCGCTTCCGCTGCGGCGCGCGCGCGTCGGCTTTGCGCCTCAAATGCCGGCGAGCACTGCGAGCCTGCACCTCATCCAAAGTGTGAGCGCGCAGATTTCGGATTCGAGCGTCGCGCGCTATCTGCAGCGCCTGGAAGCTTTTCGCACGCGCTATTCCTTCTCCGACTCGATCGTGGCTGCGCGCAATTGGCTGGCCGCACAATTTCAAAGCATGGGCTACAGCGACGTGCGCTTCGATCCGTTTCCCGTGTATCAAAGCCTGCAACAAAATGTCGTCGCGACCAAGCCCGCCGCGATATCCACCGCGCGCGTGATCGTTATCGGCGGCCACTACGATTCCATACTCTTCGATGCGGATCCCATGCTTTTCGCGCCGGGTGTGGATGACGACGGCACCGGCACCGCCGGAACGTTGGAACTTGCGCGCGTCTTCGCCGGAACGGATTTGGAAGCAACGCTCATGTTTGTGCCTTTTGCCGCGGAAGAGCAAGGCCTGTGGGGCAGCTCGCATTTTGCAGAAACAGCCTACCAAAGCGGCATGAATATCGTTCTCATGTTGAACATGGACATGATCGGCAACGTTGCGGATCAAGATTTGGATATGAATATTTTGACCGACAACCAAGGCCGCGGCTATGCGCAGCTCTTTGCGCAACTCACCACGCAACACACCACCCTCATTCCCGTGCTCGGCACTAGCGGCGCCAATAGCGATCATTTTCCTTTTCAACAATACGGCTTCCCGGCTTTGTTTATTCAAGAAGGAGACTTCAGCCCGAATTGGCACCTTTCGACGGATGTGATGAGCAACATCAACGTGCCTTATATCACCAGCGT
>JABWAN010000406.1 GCA_013361015.1 Candidatus Zhuqueibacterota bacterium
GCTTTTTAAAAGCAACAGCAACGGCAAAAGAAAATGGTCGAATGACTCAAATAGCCAAATAATCGATTGTCCTCAGCGAACTAACCGAACATAGAAATAGTTGAACACGAGTCGATCGTTGCAACCACCGTTGAAGAAATAGGCAACCCAACACGACGACTCGCTGTACCTATCCGCGGTCCAAATCCACTGCTGTGTGCGATCAAATACAGGATCGATATACAAAGCGCCGTTCTTCTTTTCGCGTTCCATGAGAGACATTGCTTCTTCCAATGTTGGCAGGCGCCAATCGTTAAAACCAGCGAAACGTTCATTATTTTTTTCGCGAACATAACTTTCGGCAGCAGCATAGGTAACAGCATTTGGCGAGCCGGATTGTTGCCACATTAAACCTGTGGCGTGATCGAGAACAACTGCGCCATCGCCAAGTTTTTTGGTCTCGTACTGGTGTA
This sequence comes from Candidatus Zhuqueibacterota bacterium, assembly GCA_013361015.1. GTDB lineage: Bacteria > Zhuqueibacterota > Zhuqueibacteria > Zhuqueibacterales > Zhuqueibacteraceae > JABWAN01. The sequence goes on from JABWAN010000406.1 coordinate 453, forward strand.
TAATTCCTTTGCCATCCTTATTCCACCTGTCATCATAAAAACCTTCTTTGGCAAGCATGGCCTTAACTTCTTCGAGCGAGAGCTTTTTCGGCTGGTCGCGCAGACGCTTTGCCTTATCAGGCTTGGCGGCGCGAGTCTGAGGCGCTGGCTTAACCTCCGACTGCAAACGCGCATTTTCTTGTTCCAACCCAATATTTTCAGCGATTTTGGTTTGCAATTGCTTTTGCAAAGCTTCCCATTCGGTTTTTGCCACACTGTTTTTCATGTGCGCGCGCAGCTCACGCTGCACTTTCTCCAGCTCCGCCTTGGGCACAGAAGCTTTGAGTTGCGCTTCTTTCCGCTGCAATTCCCGCCGCAGCTTCTTGACTTCTTCCGGAGCAATGAATACGTGGTCGCGCTTGAATTCCTGCACCGGGTTTGTCGGCCGCTTGCTCCAGGCTTCCAGATGCTCGAGGTATTCCCCGACTTGATAGGCCAGGGCGCGCAAGCCGGGCTCGCTCAAATCATAGGCAATGCAGCGATAGTTGTGAATGTCGAAGGGTAGCTCTTGTCCCTTCTGCACGATCATGATGGTTTTGTTCGCAATCGCGTGCGCCACGCCCAATTCATAAAACACATTGGGATTCCAGTCGGTCAAATCCGCAATGATGGCGTCGCTGCTGAAAATGTATTCGATAATATCGCGGTGGATGTTGAACGGCCCGATCAACTCATCCGCGCGCACGGCCTTGAAGCCGGCTTTGTCGCACGCGGTTTTGATGGCCTCGGTATAAACCGTTCTCAAATCATTGCGAAACGGCATGAGCACGAAGCAGAGTTTGTCGTTGTTGGAAGGCACGTTTCCGCCCCTTGGGTTAATTCGTGGGATATTCGATAATCATGCTTAATGCGCGCTGCTTGGCGTGTTGAGCTTCGCGCCCGGTTTCGTGCGCGATCACCACCGGCAGCTTTTGCTTTTTGAGCTTTGCCAATACGGCCGCCAGCAGCGTTTGCGGAAAACCGGAGCCGCAGGCAAAGCCGCGCCAATTTTTGTTCAAACGCAAACCCGCGGTCGTGGATAATACTTCCGCATTTGCGTCGAAAGCTTCATAATAGTTGCCGATCTGCACGAGCACGACATGCTGTTTGAACGCGCGTTTGAGCCAAAGCACTTGCGTTCTCAGCCTCGATTTTCGGCGCAGCGGTTCGTCACGGCGCACGACTTTCCGCGAGGATACCACAAAAAAGCGTTCCAGCCAAGCGAATTTTTGCCAGAGCCTTCCCAGGCAACGCCGTGATTGCGCATGTTGAAAATGGCCGAGGCAGGAATTGAGCGTGGCGCGGCAGGCCTCCACCGTTTCCTCGTGAAAGCGATAAGCGTGATACCCCGGCGTCGCGGCGACGAGCTGCGGGCGCGCCTGCCGCAGTTTTTCTTTCAAATTGCCGAGCGCCCGGCGGCGCACCAGCATGTATCCCGGACGCACGATGAAGCCCGCGAAATCCACCCCGCCGCTCACCGTCGCGAGACAGGTCACCCGGGTGTTGATCGCGAGCGCGAGATGTTCTGCCAAAAAGCGCGTAATCTCTGCTTGCCAGGTGCGTAGTTGCTCCAGGCTGGATGCCAGCAGGACAAAGTCATCCACGTAGCGCAAATAGTAACGGCACTTCAACTCGTGCTTGACAAATTGATCGAGGGCGTTGAGATAGACATTGGCAAAAAACTGGCTGGTGAGATTGCCGATGGGCAGCCCGCAGAACGGTTGCGCATGAAAGAGTGACTTATGCGGCGGCAGAGCGAAGCGCAGGTTTTTGCGATCCTGCAATTCATAATTCAAGGTCGGATCATGAAAAACCACGGTGCGCAAAAGCCAAAGCAGCCCGGGATCCGGGCAGCGGTTGGCCAGCATTTCGAACAGCTTGCGCCGGTCGATGGTCATGAAAAAATTTTTAACGTCCATTTTCAGAAAATAGGCGCATCGCGCGCCGTTGCCGGTGATTTGGCGCAGGAAACGTTGCAAAGCCTTGGCCGCGGCGTGCGTGCCCTTGCCGGGACGGCAGGCATAAGAGTGATGAATGAACACGCGCTCCCACACCGGCGCGAGCGCAGCATAAACGAGATGGTGAACGATGCGATCACGAAATGCCGCGGCGAAGATTTCCCGCGCCTTCGGTTTTTTCGTGTAGAAGCAGATCGAAGCGCCGGGCTGATAACGCTGCTCCCGCAGCTCTGCCGCAAGCTGCACGAGGTTTTCCTCGTGATTCAACTCGAAGGCCAGCGCGCTCGGTTTGTTCCGCTTGGTGCGGCGGCAAGCCAGATACGCGCGGTACATCTGCGGGAATTCGAATAGCAACGATGATTCTCCTCAGCGAACTAACCGAACATAGTTATTGTTGTCCACGTGTTGATTGTTGCAATTACCGTTGTTGAAATTGGCAACCCAACACGACGACTCGCTTGCCCCGGCGCTTGCGGCCGTAGTCCCCGCAGCCCGTCGCTCTGCGATGGGCGGCGATTGAAGCCACTCACTTACGGCGGCAACAATGCCCCGCAAGGGGGCAGGGCTACCAAGCCCGCGTCCAATCCAGTCTCGCTTTCGCGAAAGTAGGATTGCCGGCTTGCGAATACCCCCGGTGAAACGGGGTGGCCGGGGTGCACAATCATCAATGGGCGCGCTCCTGCTTTCCGCCGGTGCGGGAAGAGGATTCTGGCCGGCTGCTTTGTTCCAGCGTGTGTTTCAGCCAGCCTTCGTTCTGCTTGCAAAGGCTCACCACCTCGTTGATGCTGTATTGAAAGGAATTGAAATTCTGAAACGCTTTCACGTCTTTGCATACGCGAATCGTAAGTTTTAAATCTTCCAACAATTCACGGTTTTTCAAAAGCAACGGCGCTTTCTCCTCGGCGTCGTTGGCAAGGCGAATGAGGCGCAACACCTCGCGCATTTGCCGGCGCAGTTCCGTGCCGTGGGTGTATTTGTGATACCGGCTAAAGCTGTGTACGATCTTTTCAAAATAAAGCAGCAGATCGTAGGCTTTTTTGTAGATGGGCAGGTGTTCGTACTGCGCCATGGGACTTTCCAAAAAATTTTTCGAGGTTTCCCTACCGCAGCAGGGATCGCTTTTAAAAGCAACTGCAACAGCAAAAGCAAAAGAAAATGGTCGAATGACTCAAATAACCAAATAACCGATTGTCCTCAGCGAACTAACCGAACATAGAAATTGAAGTCCACGCGTAGATGGCCGCAAACACCGTAGCTGAAATTGGCAACCCAACACGACGACTCGCTGAACTTATCAGAGGTCCAAATATAACGTTGTGTGCGATCAAATACGGGATCGATATACAAATCGCCGTTCTTCTTTTCGCGTTCCATCAGAGACATTGCTTCTTCCAAAGTGGGCAGGCGCCAATCATCAAATCCGGCAAACCGTTTGCTATTTGAACTTTGTTGATACTTTTTAGCCTTCTCAAAAGACATGTATTCAGACGCACCTGACTGCTGCCACATGAGGCCGGTAGCGTGATCCAACACGATTTTTTCACCTTTGTGATCGAGCGTTTCATAACGATGCGTGACTCCTTTACCGCTTTTGTTTTTATGGCTATCAAAAAAATCATAAAACTCTATCATCGCTTGGACCTCTTCCCACTTTAAATCAGACAAAGGCTGGGAACGAAGCGAGCGCCAGAGAATCGCGCAAATCTCCGGTGTGAGCTTGAGTTGCCCAAGAGCCCGATGATGCGCAAAGGTTTCCCGCAAAAAGGTTTTCATGAGATCCGTTAACACCAGACCGCGGCAACCCCTATCGTTGTTCAGCAAGCGTTTGACGAATAGATACTCCAATATCGAGCGGTGGGCAAATTTATAATGACCCTCAGCGTCACGGTTCAGAAGCGAACGGCCGCCGAGCTGCCAGTCATCAAGCGGAATGTTCCATGTTTTTGCCAATTGCGTCAATTCTGCGCGCAGAATACGCTCTGCACCTCGTTGCTCCTTGTTGCGATGAAGATCAACGGCCAAGCGTTCGGAAAATTGGCGCAAATCATCCGGCTTCACCCAGCGGCTCTCACGCTCCAGCCATTTTTCCACCAGCACTTCATAAAGTTGAAAGGCATATTCGATCTTAGCGCCGCTTTCCAGCAAGTCGGGGATGTAAGCGAGCAGCATGGGCCGCACGCTGAGCAGCGGAATCTTTTTCACCAGCTCGCTGGCCTGCGTGCGTTTGCGCCGCGACCAGCGATAGCGCTTGCGCAGATACGCCTGCACTTGTTCGTCGCTCAACGGCGAGAGATAGAGCTTCCAAAATTCGTAAGTTGCGCCCTCGCCGGCTTTGCGCGGGCCAACACGTGCAATGCCGGTTTCACGCGGAATCTCTTCATCACGTGGGAAGAACTGGGTGCGGCAGGTAATCAACACGCGCTTGAATTGGCGGCAAGCATGCATCAACTCCAGCAAACGCGCACGATGATCTTTGATGGCTTTAGTGTCCTCGTCGAAGGCATCGAGGAAAATCACCGTATCGCGCTTATTGTCAATTTTGGCAATGTATTCATCTGCATCAGGAATGCCGAGCGGCACCACGGCCAAGCGCTGGCGCTGGCGCAAGCGTTGGTTGCGAGCATAATAATTCAGCACGAAAGAAGATTTCCCCATGCCGGAATCCGCCAGCAAGAGCAGATGCCGACTCGCGCTGTCTTTGGCAAGATGTTCGTCGATGACATCAAAAAGCTTTTCTTTGGTGGCGACAACCTGTCGCATCTCCGCTTCCTGCGCCGGATCGACGCTGGAGCAATGGGGCGGAATGTAGTAGCGCGTGGAACGTTCGATGGTTTCCGGCGAGTAAAGATCCGAGCCGAAGCTTTTTTCGAGCAGGCGCTGCGTGCGGCGCTGCTCTAGAATCGGTAGGTACGCGAACCAAGCCGCTGCCACCGCCGCCAGCGCGCCAATCGCGGTGAAAATCGTGGCGGGCGTCCAGTGCTGGGGATCGAGAAGAAGCTGCAAGAAAGTGGTTGAGTCGGGCGGCATGGAAATGCTCAAAAAAACCGCTAGTGTGCTGTTACCTTAATTTTTTGACTATTTTACCCTGTCATTCGATGGAATCTTGTGAAGCTTGCGGCCAAGAACGAATTTTCACAAGATTCTTTCAGAATGACATTCGGGTGTGGATATATTTTTCAGCGTAACAATGTATTAGTCACGTTAAGAACCGGCGCTCAAATCTGCGCCTCAAACTCGGCGATGTACTCATTGATATTCAATCGTTATCTCCTGAAACGAAGAGAGCTGTTCCCTCAGTCATGTACGGCCTCCAGAGTTGGCAGAATCGTAGCGGCGGAAAGATACACATCGTCCGACTGCAAAGCAACCTTGCGAATTCACCCCAAATAAAG
>JABWAN010000407.1 GCA_013361015.1 Candidatus Zhuqueibacterota bacterium
CCTCAAACTCGCGTTGCCACTCAAAATCGGCGGCATTTCCACGGGCGTACGCGGTTTCATGGTTTTGCCCACCGCGAAAAACGCCGACGTGCCTTACGAACCTTACAGTTCCGGCAAAGTCGGCGCGGGTTTGCAAGGTCTCATGACCGTGGACATGACGCAATCGTTTCCGCTCGTGCCTCTGAAGCTATATCTCAACTTCGGCTACATGGATCACATGCTGAACGATTCTTTCTTTACGGCCGAGCAGGATCAGTACATTTTCGGCGCGGGCATTAAGTTTCCCATTCGCTCTTTTGTTTTGCATACGGAGTATACCGGCGAAGTTTTTGCGAACAACAGAAACCTGGCATTTGCAGAGAACTCCTCACGCATTACACAGGGTGTGAAGTTTCTCGGTCCATGGGATATGATCATCGATCTGAGCGCGGACATTGGATTGGACAAGCCCGTGCAAGTTGTCGGCGAGCCGCAGTATTATCAAAAAGATTATGCCGACTGGAAAGTGATTCTGGGCATCAACTATCAATTCACTTCGCGCTCTTCACAAGAACCCGCGCTTTCCTCGGGCAACAAGCGCCAAGACGAACGCGCCAGACGTGAGCTGGATGAGATTCGCGGCGAGCGCGAAGGCGCGCAACAAAGCCTGCAAGACATGGAAAAGGCTTTGGAAGAAAAGCAGGACGATACCGAGAAGAAAGAGCCTCCCCAAGAGTGAGCAACCAAATTCTGCAGCGTGAAGTCTCCGCGTTTCTCCGCATCGGCATTCTCGCAGAGCCTCTGTGTGCGCCGGATATAACCCGCCCTCGAGCAAGGTTTCCGGCGCCTAAAAGGTTCATTCGGCATGACGATCAGCGCGAGAAGGTGAATGCTTCAGCGTTGCCGCACCAACGATCACCTAGAAGTCCTAAGGCACGAGTGGAATGAAGAGGAGAATAGACGGTTTGCGCTGGGCTTGCGTCGGCATCATTGCTAGCCTTTTGGTTTTTGGGGCAGCTTCCGGAGCCGGAGCCTTCGCGATCACGCCGCACCTGCCGGTCATGCAGGATAATGCGCGCGGCGTGGACCGCAACATGGAACGCGTGGCGCAGCGCTTGTATAAAAGTGCGCTCAAGTTTTACTATGATCGCGCCTATTGGAAAGCGGCGCGCGAGTTGATCATCTTGCTGGATTATTATCCTTCGTTCAGCGATGCCGATGGCGTGCTGTGCCACCTCGGCGAAAGTCTGTACTCGATGGATATGTTCAAGTCCTCGCACAAGATGTTTCGTTTTCTCGTTACCAAGTTTCCCCAAAGCGAATACGTGCCGCAGGGGCTTTATGGCTTGCAGCGCATTCAATATCAGGCCGAAAACTATGCGGAGAGTCTCAAGATTTATGATGCGCTCGTGGCCAACTATCCCAATACCGATTTGATGAATGGCATCCATTATTTTGGGGGCATGGCCTATTTTCATTTGCACAATTACGACAAAGCCATTGCCATATTGAGCCAAATCGGGTCGCGCAGCGAGTATTACGATTACGGCCTCTACACCATCGGCCTCGCCCAACTCAAAAAAAAAAATATCAATCAGGCCCTCTCCGCTTTGCGCAAAGTGATCGCGCAGCCGCTCTATCGTATGGAGCAGCGTGAAGTCAAAGGCCAGGCGCATTTGACCCTTGGGTTTATTTACTACGAGCTGGCCTATTACAACGAGGCTATCTCGCACATGCGCCATATCGGGCCGGATCATAGAGATTATCCTCAGGCGTTGCTCACGCGCAGTTGGGCCTCGATCAAGATGAACGATTTCCAAAGCGCGATTGTGACGCTGAACGAGCTGATCAAAAAGTTCGACGCCACTGAGTACGGCGAAGAGGCGCATTTCTTGTTGGGACAAAGTTATCTGCGTCTGGAGTTTTACGACTTCGCCATCCAACAGTACGATTACATCATCGCACAGTATCCCGAGGCCAACAACGTGGCCGAGCGCGTGCGGCAAGTCAGCGCGGGCTTGCGCGAGCAAGAAAGCCTGCTCGAAAAACTCAAAGTGCGATTGTTGGTGCTCGAGTCCAAGCTGATCGACTCGATTTACCTCGACGGCTCCAAGCAGATTCCGAAATATATTCAAGATCACTCCGACCAGCTCGCAAAGTCGAAGGATCAATTGATTGAGCAGATTTTGAGCGAGCGCAAAACGTTTGAAGAAGTTTCGCAGAATTTAGAGCAGGTTCGTTCCGATATAGCGCGAAGGGAATCGCGGCGCCATTGGGGCGCTTACGCCGAGTACGGCAAAACGCGGGCGTTATTCTTGAAGGGAATGCCGAAGTAACGCATCAACGAGGTTGCATACCGCAATGGAAAAACGGATGAGTTCAAAACTTCTCGCTGCCGCAGGTTCATGGTATGGGCTTGGATTTGTGCTGCTGGCCGGCTCCGGCTTCTGGTCTCCAGAGAAAGTTTTCGGACAAAGCGGAAATTCAGGATTGGCGGCGCGCGATACCGTCGTGGTCAAGGATTTGGAAGCGGCGATCGTCAATGCCGAAGGGCTCGTGCGCAAATACCCCGACAGCGATTTCACGCCAAGCGCGATGTTTCAGCTCGTGGAGCTTTATGTAAAACGTGCGACCTATGATTTCCAGCAACGCATGTCGAACTACGAGCAGGAGCTGAAACGCTTCGATGCCGGAGAGTTGAAAGCCGAGCCGGTGATGCCGCGTGTGAGCTACGGCAAAGCGATTGAGATGGGCTATCGCATTATGCAGCAGTATCCCACTGCGCCTTTCAACGACAAAGTCATATACCGCATTGCGCTTTGCCAGATGGAAGAGGGTAATCGCGATTTGTCACGCGACTATTTTCAGCGCTTGCTGGAAGAGTATCCCAAAAGCGAATATGTGATCGAAGCCAACTTCCGGCTGGGGGAGTATTATTTCGACAAACGTGATTTCCAGGCTGCGACGGACTTCTACGCCAAGCTGCTCGATCAATGGCAGAATCCGTTTTATCAAATGTCGCTGTACAAGCTGGCATGGTCGTATTACAACACCAATAACTTCCCCAAGGCGATCAGTACTTTCATTTTTTTGATTGATGACATCAAGCGCGTCAATCAAGCGCAAGATGCCACAGTGCTCGGCAAAACCAAAATGGATTTGCGCAACGAGGCCATCGAATACTTGGCGCAATGTTTCGCGGATTACGGCGGGCCAGACAAAGCGCGCAAGTTCCTCGAACAATTCCGCGGCAAGGATTACGGCATCGACATCTTTTTCAAGTTGGCCGACCTTTATCAAGCGCGCAATTTCTACGAAGAATCCACCCGCACGCTGGAAATTACGCTGGAAATGTGGCCGCTCTACGAACAAGCGCCGTTGCTGCAAAGCAAGATCGTGGAGAATTATCTGAAGAGCGGCGACCAGAAAAAGGCCGAGACCGCGCGCGAGAATTTGGTGAAAAATTACGGTCCAGGCAGCGCCTGGCTGGCGAAATATCCGCAAGGCGAGGTGCACGACAAAGCCGTCACCCTCGCCGAGCAAAACCTCTACATCCTCGGGACGGAAGCGCAAGCCCAAGCCCAAGCGGCAAGCAGTATTGAAAACTACCGGCGTGCGATCCAACTGTATGAGCAATTCATAACGAAATTTCCCGACTCTAAAGATGCTGCGAAGATCACGTATTATCTCGCGGAATCACAATTCGAGATCAAGGAATTTGCGGCTGCGGCCGAATCCTATCAGCAAGTCATGGTTAAGCATCCGCAATCGGAGTTTGTGGATGACGCGGCTTATAACCGCATCCTCAGCCATTTTGAGGAGATGAACACCGCGGGCGCGCACGACAGCAGCACATTCGTGCTCGCGAATTTCCTCGGCAGCGGCGCACAAGACACGCTTAAGGTGCCGAACGCGATCTATCCGAAGCTGCTCGTCGCGTGCAATGACTTTGCGATAATGATGGGCAAAAGTGAGCGTTTGGCGGAAGTGCTAATGAAGTACGGCGAGAGCCTGGTCACGCTCAAGGCTTACAAGCTGGCGCACGGCGTGTATGAAAAGGTCATCACGGAGCGGCCGCAATCACCCTACGTTGTGCAGGCGCACATGCTGCACGCGCAGTGCTCGATGGAAAACCAGGAATATCTGCTCGCGGAGAAATGGGCGCGTAAAGTGACGGAGCAGTATCCCGATTCCGTCAAGCAGGTCGTGCGCGCACACCGCATCATTAGCACGGCAAAATTCAAGCTCGCGGAGGGTTTCAAAGAGCGTGGCGAGTTTGCCGTCGCTGCCAAAGCATTTGAGAACATCGCCGCAACCACGCCGGATTCTTCCATCGGCGAGCTGGCCTTCGCGGAGTCCGCGGTGCAATACGACAAGTCCGGTGAGAAGGAAAAGGCCATCGAGATTTACGAAAAATTCTATTTGAAATTTCCGAACTCAGCGCGTATCGACGAGGCTTTATTCCGTGCCGCAGCGTTGTGCGAAGAAACACAGAAATGGACGCGCGCAGCGCAGAATTATCTCGCGCTTGTAAATGCGCGGCCCACTTCGCCGTATGCGGCCAAAGCCATGTTCGCGGCTGCGCGGTGCTATGAGAACGGCGATCTCTTGGAAAATGCCCTCAACACTTACGATCGCTTCGTTGCGTTGTTTGAGCACGAGATTGATTCGTACCTCGAAGCCTTGGTGCGCTCCGGCGAGATTTGCTACAAACGTAAAGACTATGCGAAAGCCTCGGACTATTACCAACGGGCCGTGACCAAATACGCAATAGCTACGGAGAGCGGTCTGCAACCCGATCCCTTCATGACGGCGCAAGCACAGTTTATGCTGGGTGAATTGCAGCTCGATACCTACAAGTCCGTGAAACTCGAGCCGCCCATCGACAAGAGCTTGCAACGCAAACAAGGATTGTTCAACGATATTCTCGCCGTCTATAAAGATGCGGCATTATATCAAGTCGGAGAATGGTACACCGCAGCCTCGTATCGCATCGGCGAGGTGTACGAAGAATTTGGCCGCGCCTTTTGGGAGTCGCCGCGTCCGGCCAATGTCTCGGAAGAAGTGATGGCCAAGTATGAAAACCAGCTCGCATTGAAGATTCGACCGTTCAAAGAACGCGCCTATGAAACGTATCAAGGCACGTTGCGGCAAGCGGAAGAAAATGGCATCACGAATTCCTGGGTGGATAAAAGCCGTGAACGTGTGCATTCGCTTGCAGTGGAACTCGGCTACGAAGCGCCGGTGAATGCGCCCGCAAACGGCGAAGCGCTTCCGCCCGCCGACGGCGCAGGCACGGGCATGCACGGCAATGGCCAAGGTTTGAACACAGCTACGGCCAAAAGCAATCAATGACAAGAAGATTTTCCTGAGACTTCAGGACGAAACCATTTCATTCACTCAAACCAAGCCTCAAGGAGACTAGTGGAGAGCATCTATGGAAATTAATTTTTGGGAAACAGTCAGCAGTAGTCCGACCTTCATCATTCTGTTTGCATGTTCATTGGTCGCAATCACATTCATTTTGGAGCGGTTGCTCTATTTTCGCCGCACGAATTTGAATTCCGGTATGTTTATTCCAATGTTGCAGAATTCGCTGCGTGACGGCGGCGCGAAAGCGGGATTGGATTTGTGCCAGCGCTATCAAGCGCCCCTAGCAGTGGTGGTGGGCGTGGGTTTGCAAAACTTCACGCCGGGTGGAAAGGGCGTGGCCGAGCTGATCGTCCCCGACAACACCCGCGCCCTGGTGGGCGAACCGGACCGGTACGCGCCGCAGCTGCAGCGCACCACTGCCGAGTTCGCCCAGCACTACGGCGTGGCGATCCTGCCCGCACGCCCC
>JABWAN010000408.1 GCA_013361015.1 Candidatus Zhuqueibacterota bacterium
TACTTTTTCACCAGCTCGGGGTGCTCCCGGATGGCTTCCGAGAAGGAGCAGAAAATGATTCCCAACTTGCGCAGCTCCTCTTTGAAGGTGGTGGCCACGGAAACGCTGTCCATCACCGCATCGACGGCCACGCCGCTCAAACGCATTTGCTCTTCGAGCGAGATGCCGAGCTTCTCAAACGTCGCGCGGAGTTGCGGATCGACCTCATCCATGCTATTCAACTTCTTCGCGGATTTCGGCGCGGCGTAATAAATCGTGTCTTGATAATTGATCGGCGGATACGTGACGTTCGGCCATTTCGGCTCGGTCATTTTGAGCCAATGGCGATAGGCCTTCAAGCGCCATTCCAGCAAAAACTCCGGCTCGTTCTTCTTCGCAGAAATCAAGCGAATGATGTCTTCATTTAAACCTTTGGGCGCGACTTCGGTATCGATGTCGGTGGTGAAACCGTATTTGTACTCGCTGCGGGTGAGGCGTTCTATAGTTTCGAGTTCGGTGCTCATTCTAGATCAACCTTGATTGGGATGACATATTATGTTCGTGTCATTCAGAAGGAATCTTTTTGAGAACTGGAGAGAGCGCTCGTTTGGAGTTTGTGCCGAGCACTGAAAAAGATTCCTTCTGAATGACAATTGAGGGGACGCGAGATCAAACTGCTACGCATTGAACGAATGGCCGCAGCCGCAGGTGCGCACGGCGTTCGGGTTTTTGAACGTGAAGCCCGAGCCTTGCAGGCCGTCGGTGTAATCCAATTCCGTGCCTTCGAGATACAGCGCGCTTTTCGAATCCAAATAGATTTTCACGCCATGCTCTTCGAGCACGTGATCGTCCGCGCGTTGGTCTTTATCCAAAGAAAGAAAATACGTGAGGCCGGAGCAGCCGCCGCCTTGCACGCCCACGCGCAATCCCAAGTTGGGTTCGCTTTCTTGCGCGATGATCTTTTTCACTTCGGTTGCCGCTTTGGGAGTGAGAGTTACCATGATGGTCTCCTTGTTGATGAGAGCTTTCCTAAAATTTCAAAGTTCAGGAAAGCTTGGTTTGATCACACTCGAATTTGAACCAACGGCAAGGCCTGCGTTTGGGATTTGCTCAAATCCGCAAGCGAAATGCCGTTGAGAAAATTTTTGAACTGGGTTTGAATCTGCGTAAACGGCTCTTCGATGTTGCACACGCCCTCGCTGTATTGCGTGCATTCGCACTCGTTGCCGCTCACCACGCAATCCACAATGCCGAACGGGCCCTCAATCGCTTCGACGACTTTGGTCATCGTAATTTGCGCCGGCGTCATCGCGAGCACGTAGCCGCCGTACGCGCCTTGAATGCTCGCCACGATTCCGGACTTCACCAGCTTCTGCAGGATTTTGGCCATCACCGGTTCCGGAATTTTAAAACGGGCTGCAATCTCGCGCGCCGTACATAACTTGCCGGCTTCGAGATTTTGCATATACTTGAGCGCGATAAGGCCGTACTCGGATTTGCGTGATAATTTGAACATTGTATGACTTCTTTGAAATCAGACTTTTTTGGTCGGGTTTAAGATACAACAACGGGCGGGGGGAAGTCAAGCGGAAATTTGGGAAGTTCTATGAACACTTTTGTAACTCACCGCGGCTTTTTTTTGTTGGGTCGCTGCTCCACCGCAGTATCATCTTTGCTTGTTTACCTCACCGTATCTTTTCAAGCGAGATGACTCCAAAGCGAGGGCCTCCCGCGGCCGAACGCACATTTTCAAAATGACGAATGCCCATTTCCGCAGTGCTTGCGAAAATATTCTTTCTTCAATTGCTAATCTTCTCGCCCAAAATTTGTAGAGACGTGCCGCCGTCACGTCTCTACAGCGCTAGGCCATCGCGCGGTCTTCGCGTTTCGTCATTTGGATGCGCCAATGCCTTCGGTTTCATCTCACGCTTGCACAGGCGCAGCGCCCGCGTCCCCAACGGGGACAAATGCGAAAGCGCAGGGCAACGCCCCGGCAAAACGGCCTCGTCACATTTCAAAGCGCCAACGCCGCGGCATTATGCCGCCCGTTCCGGGCTAATCAAAAAAACGACCGTTCTACCCAGGGCGTTGCCCTGGGCTATTCCATTTTTCCCCCTCGGGGAAATCATGCTACAAAGAGCGTTCGGTTAAGGCCCAGGCGCGTTCGCGGGCATGACGGTATGGAATGAAAATTCAACCCGAAGGATCGCCAACTAAATAACTTTCTCCTTTGCTCTACTTTGTCTTTCAAAGCAACCGAACTCATCCCCCGGCCCCTTCTCTTAAAAAGAGAAGGGGTGAAAAGCAATTGTCCCGCTGGAAGCCTTCTCTCTTTCCAAGAAAAGGCGATTTGCAACACCTCGAACCAGCGCTCCCCCTTCTCTTCCCAAGAGAAGGCCGGGGGGGACGAGTTCGGATGCGTTTAAGATCGCTGCTTTGAGAAGGACGATCTGACGCAAATGGGAAAGTTATTCAAACGGCGTTCCTAAACGAGTAGAGAATCGAAAATATTCTTTCCTCATTGCGAACGCTTTCACTATCTTCCCGCCAATAATTTTTAAAATTTTGGAGGACGCATGCAGCCCGGTCATGTCTTCATCTCTCACGCCACGAAAGACGATCCCTTCGTCAAAGAGCTTCGTATCGCTCTCGAAAGTTTGCGACTGCCGGTTTGGGCGGATTCCCGCAATCTGCGCGGGGGCAGCAAGCTCGCACCAGAAATCGACCAAGCCATTGCCGCAGCCCGACAAGTACTCGTCGTGCTCAGCCCCAACACGGTGAACTCGCCGTGGGTGCGGAAAGAAATTTCCAAAGCGCTCGAAATCGAAAAGCAGCGTCAAGCCGAGGGCTATCGCGTTATTCCGTTGCTGTTGCCCGGCATCGAACATCCTGCCTTGCCACTGTGGTTTGATGAAGAACCAATGGGCATCAAAGTGCAACTCACCTCTGGCGGCATTTCCGAAGCCCTGCCGCAAATTCTCGCGGCCCTCGGCGAGGCGCTGCCCGACGATTTGCAACCCGACCAAAACATCGACGCGCGGCCCGTGGAAGAACTCGTGCTCAAGCTCGTCGATCCTAAAATCGCAACGCACGAGGGCAAGCGCCGCGTGACCGCCATTGCCACGCTCGTGTATGAACCGGCGAATAAAACCGCGCGCAATGTGGAAAGCAAACGTTACGCTTTAAATGCGCCGCTCGGGCCGATTGAAGCCGATGACCTGCGCTGGTATTTGGAGAGTTATTATCTCTGGCCCACCGGCGTGTTTCAACAGCGCGCCGCTGCCATTGAAAAGAGACTCCCGCAATGGGGACAGGATTTGTATAACGCCGCGTTGCGCGATACCGCCGCGGCCGAAGCGCTCGCCGCGTGGAAGAACTCTGTTCTCGATCGGGGCCTGAGCCTGTCGAAGGCCGCCCGCTTCTCAATTTACATCGACAGCGACCCGGCGCCGAACGCGGACGCCGCCAGCCACAAAGCTGCGTTGGAAGCCGCGAGCAGTTTGCTCGGCCTGCCGTGGGAATTGTTGCACGATGGCAAAGGCTATCTCTTTCGCGGCAAAAATGCCGTGGCCGTGCGCCGCCGTTTGCCCAATCGCGAAGCGCGCGCGGTGCGACCCACGCAATTGCCCATTCGCATTCTGCTCCTCAGTCCGCGACCCGAAGACAAAACCACGGGCTACATCGACCATCGCGCGAGCGCGAAGCCGCTCGTGGAGGCGGTGGCGAGTTTGGGGGAACTCGTTCAACTCACGGTGCTCACGCCGCCCACGCTTTCGGCGCTGCGCAATGAACTCAATCGCGCCGCAAAAGCGAACCAGCCTTATGACGTGGTGCATTTCGACGGCCACGGCGTGTATGATCGCGAGCACGGTTTGGGCGCGCTCTGCTTTGAAGATCCGCACGATCTCGACAAGCTCGATCACCGCGCCATGATGCCCGTGCATGCCGATGAGCTTGCCAACGATCTGCGCGAGCATCGCATTCCCCTCATCTTTTTGGAAGCCTGCCAAAGCGCGAAAGTGGAAGACGACCCCACGGCCTCGGTGGCCGCGAAATTATTGGAATGCGGCGTGACTTCGGTGGTCGCCATGAGCCACAGCGTGCTCGTGGAAACCGCGCGCCGTTTTGTGGAAGCGTTTTATCGCCAGCTCGCGGCCGGCAGCCGCGTGGGCGAGGCCATGCTCGCGGGCCAGGAAGCGCTCGCCGCGGACACGTGGCGCGGCAAAATTATGGGCGCGGGCGAGCTGCACTTGCACGATTGGTTTGTGCCCGTGCTGTTTCAAGAAGAGCAAGACCCGCAGCTCATCAACCGTTTGCCCGGCGAGGCTGTGCAGCATTTGCAGCAGAAGCAAGCACAGCTCCGTTTGGGCGCGTTGCCCGCAACGCCGGCGCACGCGTTTCATGGCCGCAGCCGGCAATTGCTCGCGCTCGAACGCTTGCTGCACACGCACAATTACGCGGTGGTGCGCGGCACGGGCGGCGCGGGCAAAACCACGCTCGCTGTGGAATTGGCGCGCTGGCTCGTGGCGAGCAAACGCTTTGGCCGCGCCGCGTTTGTGAGTTTGGAAAACCTGCACGACGTGCGCAGCGTGCTCGATAGTGTGGGCCGCCAACTGCTGCCCGCATATTCCGTGGCCGAGTATAAAAATTTAAACGAAGCCCTGCAGCCCGTGAGCCGCGCGTTGCAAGATCACCCCACGATTATCGTGTTGGATAATTTGGAAAGCATTCTGCCCCCTTCGACAAGCTCAGGGCAGGCTCCCGCGAACGGCACGGCGCCCGTGACCGCAGTGCCGCATGCAGAATTTTTTGCGCTCTGCGCCAACCTGCTCGCGAGCGACAACGACACGCGCCTGGTGTTTACCACGCGCGAAGCTTTGCCCGCACCGTTTGACCACAAGTTGTGCGAGCGCATGCTCGGCGCGCTTGACCGCCACGACGCCGTGGCATTGGTGAGCAGTGTGATGAAGGCCGAGGGCTTGGAGCCAAAAACCAGCGACCCCGGCAGCACCCCGCAAGAGATTGAGGATTTGGTGGAGGCCGTGAACTGCCACGCCCGCGCGTTGGTGAAGCTCGCACCAGATGTGGCCCGTTTAGGAGTGCGTGCAACGACCGCAGACTTGCACAAGCTTATGGCAAAGATGGAGCGCGAACACCCCGGCGACCGCGAAAATTCTTTGTATGCCAGTGTTGCGCTCTCGCTGCGCCGTTTGCCCGAGGACATGCGTGAACAAATCAAACCGCTAGGTGTGTTTTATGGTGGAGCGCATCTTGCGGTGATGGCAATGGTGTTGGAAGTTGATGGCGAAAAAGTGCAGGCCATTGCGCAAGGCCTGATTGGCGTTGGCTTGGCCGAGATGAAAAACTACGGCCACCTGCGCCTAGACCCGGCCTTAGCGCCGTATTTGTTGGGGCAAATGCATGAGACCGAAATAGCCCAAGCCCGCCAGCGCTGGGCCGAGGGCATGCAGCAGTTGTTGAGTTATTTGTATGAAGAAGCTTTTAAGAATACTGAAATGGCGTTTCAACTCACCCTGCTGGAATTGCCTAATCTGTTGCCCCTGCTCGACTGGGCTTTAGCGCATGTGACGCCGGAGGAAGTGGTTGGCTTAACGAGTAAAATGGAAACCCTGCTCCAATTCCTCGGTCGGTCGCAAGCCCTGACGCGAGTCGTGGCCGTGCGCGAGCAAGCCGCAAAGCAACTCGGCGGCTGGAGCCATGCGCGATCTATGTCTGATTGTGTATTCCGGTGAAAACTGCCAGGGATTCCGGCTGAAAGTTTACCACTAGCCCTTGTTGCTTTGCTGGCGTTCGTTTTCGTCTTGGGGTGGCAGTTT
>JABWAN010000409.1 GCA_013361015.1 Candidatus Zhuqueibacterota bacterium
TCCGCTCGCGGAGGAAACCTATCTCGGGCCGCTCGCGCAGAGAAAGCAAGTGGGCGTGCTCGCAGAACAAGTGCGCGAGGCGGTGCAACGCGGCGCGAAAGTTTTGCTCGGTGGAAACGCAACGAAGCTCAATGGTCGCGGCAATTATTTCGAGCCGACCGTGCTCGTGAACGTGACCAATGACATGAGAGTGATGCAAGAGGAAAGCTTCGGACCGATCATCGGCCTCATGCCGTGCGCGGGCGATGAAGAGGCCGTGCGTTTGATGAATGACAGCCGCTTCGGCCTTACGGCGAGTATTTGGTCGCGCGATGAAAACGCGGCGCTCAAGCTCGCGCCGCATATCGAAGCGGGCACGGTGTATCTCAATCGCTGCGATTATCTCGATCCCGCATTGCCGTGGATCGGCTATAAAGAAAGCGGCTTGGGCTGCTCGCTCTCGCATCACGGCTTTATGGAAGTGACGAAGCTGAAGAGTTATCATTTCAAAAAAGTGCAATAGGATTGTGTTTAGAACTGGCGCTCCCCTGGCGCCGTCATTCTGGAAGAATCTTTTCTAGTGCTCGGCACACCATCCATTTGAGACGTGTTGCAAGCGCGAGGAAAGATTTTTTCGGAATGACATGCGTAACGGGAGCAGCGTTGCGAAATCCCTATATCGTATGCTCCTCTCCTCCCACAATCTCGAAAACAGCAAGCTGCGTTTGCCCTCGGGCGTGAAAGATCTTCTGTTCGAAGAAGCACAGGAGTGCCGCAAGGTGGAAAGCCGCCTTCTGCAAACGCTCATGCGCAAAGGCTATCGCGAGATCATCACGCCGACTTTCGAATACCATGAAGTATTTTTGCAGACGGGCGAAGGGCGCAATACACTCGAGGATAAAACGTATCGCTTTCTGGATCGTGACGGCAACCTGCTGGCCCTGCGCGCGGATTTCACGGCGCAGATTGCGCGCATTGCCGCGAGCCGTTTTGTGAATATTGATTTGCCGATACGGCTGTGCTATTCCGGCAGGGTCTTTCGCGCCGAGCCGCATCATGCGGGACGCAGCCGTGAAAAATGGCAAATCGGTTTCGAGCTGCTCGGAGCCAGTGACATTGCCGCAGACGTGGAGGCGGTCAACAACATTTTGGAAGGGCTGGAAGCTTTGGGATTGCACGAGATTCGCGTTGCCATCGGGCACATCGGGTACTTCAATGGCTTGATTGCGGAAGCCGGTTGCGCCGGCGAAACGTTGCAGCAATTGAAGTATCTCATCGCGCGCAAAGAGACCGCGGGTTTGCGACAGCTCTTGACGGAAACGCAATTCACGCCGCCCGTGCAGGAGGCGCTGTTGCAGTTGCCGGCGCTGCACGGCGGCTTGGAAATTTTCCCTCTCGCCCGGCGTTTTGCGCGCAGCGCAATTTCACACGAAGCGCTGGCGCATCTCGAAGCCATGTTGCGCGCATTGCAAACGCACTTGCAGGCCGGGAAAATTTTTGTAGATTTGAGCGAGGTCGAAGGCATGGGCTATTACACCGGCATCATGTTGCGCGCGTTTGTCGCGGGCGCCGGACAGGAAATCGGCAGTGGCGGCCGCTACGACGACTTGATCGCGCGTTTGGGTGCGCACCTGCCCGCGGTCGGATTTTCTTTCGACGTCGATTTGCTAGTGCGCACGCTTGAAGGATTGGCCTCATGAGGCGCGCACGAAACATGTCACCGGCTGCAACGCAAGAGCTCTTCATTGCTTTATCAAAGGGAAAACTGCTCCCACCGGCTTTGCAGTGGCTGGCGCGCACGGGTTATACTTTTTCAGAAAAGGATTTGGCCGGCCGCAAGCTCGTGCTCACGGCGAAGGAAGGACGGTTGCATGCGGTACTCGTCAAGGCGGATGACGTTCCGATCTATGTTGAATACGGCGTCGCGGATTTGGGTATCGTGGGCAAGGACACTTTGCTGGAAAGCGAAGCGGAAGTTTTCGAGCCGCTGGATTTGGGATTTGGACGATGCCGTCTGGTCGTTGCGGGCAAGCCGGAACATCAAAAAGAAGATCTGCGCCAACGGGCGTTGGTGCGCGTCGGCACGAAGTATCCGAAAATCGCGCGCTGGCACTTCGATCGCGTCGGCGTGCAAGCGGAGATCATCGCGCTCAAAGGCTCAGTGGAATTAAGCGTGCTCGCGGGCTTGGCGGAGGTCGTCGTCGACATTGTCGAGACCGGCACGACATTACGCGAAAACGGTCTCGTGGTTTATCATGAAATACTCTCGTCTTCCGCGCGACTCATCGTCAACAAGGCGAGCCATAAATTGAAGAGCGCAGAGATTGATGCGCTGCTGCGGAAAGAGTAGCTTATGTGCCCCAACTTGAGCTTGGCGCAACGCAGCTCAAAAGATTTTTTCTCCCGCGAGAATGGCACTCCCTCGAAATTGAAAAACATTTGCGATGCAATACCTCAAAATAAAAACACGCGAAGATCTGCACGGCCTCAACGCGCTCTTTCTCGAAAGCGATTCGGCCTCGCCGGAAATCGCACAAACGGTGCAGCACATCATCGCAGAAGTGCAGCGCGAAGGCGACGCCGCATGTTTGCGTTTCACGCGCGAGTTTGACGGCGTGACCCTGGCGCGGAATCAAATCGAGGTCACTCGGCAAGAACGCGCGCAAGCGCAACGGCGCGTGCCTCGTGCATTGTTAGACGCGCTCGCAATCGCGGCGGAAAACATTCGTTTCTTTCATGAGAAGCAGCGCATGCGCGATTGGCGCGCGGAACGCGAGGGCGTTGTGCTCGAACAACGCTACTTGCCGATTGGCCGCGTGGGCATGTACGTTCCCGGCGGGCGCGCGAAATATCCTTCGACGGTTTTGATGACTGCGATTCCCGCGCAGATTGCGGGCGTGGAAGAGATCATTATGGTTTCTCCGCCGGATCGTGAAACGCGAACGATTGCACCGGTGTTGCTCGCCGCCGCGGAAATTGCGGGCGTGCATCGCATTTTTCGCATTGGCGGTGCGCAGGCGATCGCGGCATTGGCTTATGGCACTGCGACGATTCCTGCGGTGGATAAAATCGTCGGGCCGGGCAATGCGTATGTCGCGGAAGCCAAGCGGCAAGTGTTCGGCAAAGTGGGTATCGATATGCTCGCGGGGCCGACGGAAGTCGTGCTACTCATCGATGCCACTGCGCCAGTAGAGATCGTCGCACAAGACATGTTTGCGCAAATGGAGCACGATCCCGCAACGCGCGCTACGGTGATTTCCGTCGACGCTGCACACTTGCAAAAGATCATTGCGTTCGTTGAGCAAGAAATCAACAATGCGCCGCGCGCAGAAATTTTACGGCAGGCATGGGCACAACGCACATTTCTGATTCAAACGGAGGACGAAGCGCAAGCCTGCGAAGCGGCGAATGCGCTCGCGCCGGAGCATTTGCAAATCATGACGCGCGAACCGCGCGCATTTTTGCGCCATATTAGAAACGCCGGCGCGATCTTTCTCGGAAGATATTCGCCCGTCGCCATGGGCGATTACATTGCCGGCCCGAATCACACTCTGCCGACCAACGGCAGCGCGCGATTCGCCTCGCCGCTCGGCGTGCACGATTTCATGCGGCAGCAACACGTCGTCGAGTACAGTCACGACGCATGGCAGAGAGAAAAAGATGTCGTGGCAACGCTCGCCGAAGCGGAACAACTTTTCAATCACGCACTCTCGGTAAAGCAGCGAGGATGATAATGCCTCATTTTTGCGTTGTCATTCAGGAGGAATCTTTTTAGCCAAACCAAAGTGGTTATGCTCAAAAAGATTCCTCCCAAATGAATAACACCTTGAAGGTGCGTTTATTCATCAGCCGCAAGAATCCGACATCCGCAGTTTAATCGTTTTGCCCGAAATAGTTTTGCCTCAACCATGAACCTCGAAAAATATTTCAAACCTGAAGTGCTGCGCGCCCAAGGTTATCATTTGACCAAGCGCGCGGCAACGATCAAACTCGATCAAAACGAGAACCCGTTCGGCTTTCCAGATTTTCTCAAAGAAAAATTTTGGCAGCGTGCGGCGCAGCTCGATTGGGAGCGCTATCCCGATTTTCAAATGGAACGATTGACCGAGCGCATTGCGGAGTATGTGCAACTGCCGCCGCAAAACGTGCTCGTAGGCAGCGGCTCCAATTCGCTCATTCAAGCCTTGCTCATGGTTGCGCTTGCGCCGGGCGATCGCTTCATTGTGCCGGAGCCGACGTTTACGCTGTACGGCCTGTTCGGAAAAATGCTCGGCGCGGAAGTGGTTTCATGCCGTTTGCATGCGGAAGATTTCTCTTTGCCGATGAACGAAATGCTGGCCGCATGTGACTCGCCGCGCGCCAAATTGCTCGTGCTGTGCACCCCGAACAATCCCACGAGCAACAGTTTTCCGCTCGGACAACTGCGCGAATTGCTGCACGCATTTCCCGGTCTCGTCGTGATTGACGAGGCGTATCAAGAGTTCAGCTCGCAAGACGCGAAGCCGCTGCTGCGCAAGTTTGAAAATTTGATCATCCTGCGCACGTTTTCGAAGGCGCTCGCGCTCGCGGGCCTGCGCGTGGGCTACATGATGGCTGCGCCGGAGATTTGCGACGAAGTGCGCAAAGCGCGTCTGCCGTACAGCGTTAATCTGTTTTCTGAAACTGCGGTGATGGTCGCGCTCGATGAGATCGCCTATCTCAAAGAACAAGTGCGTGAGATCATGACGCAGCGCGAGAGTTTGCTGCCCGCTTTACGAAGGTTCGCGAGCTTACGCGTTTATCCCTCGGACGCCAATTTCATTCTCGTGCGCGCGCGCAACGGCGCGGCACTGTTCCAACACTTGTTGCGCGACGGTATTCTTGTGCGCGACGTGAGCAGCTATCCCGGCTTGGAGAATTGTCTGCGCATCAGCGTGGGCACGAAAGAGCAGAATCAACGATTGTTGGAAAGCATGAGTGTTTTTGAAAAAGTCATCCACTAGGTTGTCATTCTGGAAGAATCTTCTCTAGCACTTGACACACAGTAAGAAATAGGCCGTGTCTCAAGCACGAGGGAAGGTTCAGCCTGTGTGAAAACGTCATTGCGAGCAAAGCGAAGTAATCCCCGCACTCGTGGAAATTATAGTTGGAGATTGCTTTGCTCCGCTCGCAATGACAGTTCAATCGTTTTCACACAGGCTGGTTCTTCCAGAATGACACGTTGAGGAGAAGCAATCGCTACACGAAAGCAATGGACTTAATCCATGAACCGCACCGCACAAATCTCTCGCCGCACCAACGAAACGAACATTACCCTCGCGCTCGCGCTCGACGGCAGCGGCAGAGCCAGCATCGCCACCGGCATTGGCTTCTTCGATCACATGCTCAATCTGTTCGCCGCGCATGCACTCATTGATCTGGAGTTGAAAGCCGAGGGCGATCTCCACGTCGATTTTCATCACACCGTGGAAGACACGGGCATATGCCTGGGCATGGCGCTCGCGCAGGCGCTCGGCGATAAAGCCAGCATTCGTCGTTACGGCGTTGCTCATGTTCCATTAGATGAAGCGCTCGCGCGCACCGTCGTGGATTTTTGCGGGCGCAACTTTGTTCATTTCACACATGACTTGAACGGCAAATTTGCGGGCGCGTTTCCCGGCGAACTCGTGGAAGATTTTCTTCTGGCCGTGTGCAGCAACGCGAAGCTCACTTTGCACTGTGATATTCTGCACGGCCGTAATGTGCATCACATGATCGAAGTCGTGTTCAAATCTTTCGGGCAAGCCGTGCGACAAGCCGTGGAAAAAGATCCACGGCGCGAGGGCGTGCCTTCGACGAAGGGAACGCTTTGAT
>JABWAN010000410.1 GCA_013361015.1 Candidatus Zhuqueibacterota bacterium
ACTGTATACATTGTATCCGGCGCAACCGCACGTTTAAGATTTTTTCTGCCAATAGCTCCCGACCCAGGCACCCAGCAGCGCGAATAATGTGAACGTGATACTGCCCAGCGCAAGCAGAGGTATGCCGGTGAGACCATGGCCGACCGTGCAACCACCGGCGAACGAAGCAGAGGCTCCCAAGACAAAGCCACCTGCGGCCAATCGCCAAACGGCGGCGCCGGATAAAGTTGCCGAGGCGAATTTGCCAGTGCGATACACCGAAAGAAAACCGCCGAGCGGAATGCCCGACACGAAAAAGAAATCCCAGCCTAAACCTTGCCACTTGCCATACGCTAGAGACTCGAAAATATCTTTGTTGCCGGGCATAATCGCCATCCCAAAGTTGCGGCCTGCGAGTGATGAGGTGAGCCACGCAATAACACCGATGCTGCCAACAACGATTCCGGTTTTAATCCAGCTCCAGCCGCTTTCTGGCGCAGTGCGAGAACTTTTGAGCAAAAAGAAAATGAGAAGAAGCGCCAGCGGGATAGCGAAGCGCCATAGGGGTTGGTGGAATAGCGCGTTTAACGTCGTGGCCTCACTCGCGCCGAAGGATTGCACGAGGAGTCGCAACGATTGTAGCGCTCCGGCTTCAGCGGCGAGGTAGCCGAGGCACACACCGATGATCGCAATGAGCGCGCCGATATTGCCGGCGCCTAGTTTATACCACACGCCGCCGGCGCAACCGCCACCCCAATTCATGGCCATGCCGAAAAGAAAACCGCCAAGCATTGCGCCGAAAGGATAAAATGCGGGCGCATTCAATTGGACGAGGCCAAAATAATGCAGCAGCGGCAGAAGCAACATCTGCACGCTGATCGCCAACACATAAGCTTTGAAGCGTGTCGTGTCTCTCCAACCTAGGAGATTGCGGAAGCCCGCATTCATTCACAGCTTGCCGCGCTGCGAAGCGAAGCCGAAAGCGATGCCGACGGGCAAGCCGAGCAGTAGACTGAGCGAAGAATTTAGCATAACGATTTTGCGATGCGTTGTTCAGATAATGAGATGATCGAGAATGGAGGATCGAGTAAAACAACTCCCGACCCTCTATTCTCGATCATCAATCCTCAACTGCTTTCACCACGCCACTCCACATCCCTTCTCCGAATCTTCGCATAAAGCGCCGCGGCCACCACGAAAATTATAACCATCGATACTGCAAGTCCTTTGCGGCGGAATTGCAGCTCGGCCAGCGCGGCGCGACCAAGCTCGACAGCTTGATTGGCGAACGTCACGCCGCTTTGCGAGCGCTCGCGTAGAATGGCTGCGCGATAGTTGTGAATTTGCGTGCGCGCTTTGATCAATTCATCGTCCGCGGAAGTGATGATGAATTTCGCTTCACTCACTTCCATGCCCGCGCGCTCGGCCTGGCCCACCAAACTATCAGCCATGTGAATTTTGGTTTTTAGATCCGTGAGTATGCCGTACATCTCCGCGCCGTTTTTCCAACCTTCGCTTTCGGCCTCATGACATTGCGCGCAGGCAAACTCCTCGCTCGCAGGATTGAGGCGCTCGTCCGTCGGTTGCGTGATTTTGTGGTTGCCATGACATGCTTCGCATTGCGCCAATCCCATTTCGGCGTAGGCTTTGGCGTGCGGGCTTTTATCAAACAGTTCGGCATTGTTGATATGACAGCGTCCGCACACGTGCGAGATGGAAGCCACATCCGGCGGAATCGCGCCGTGATTGCCGTGGCAATCATTGCATGCGGGCGCAGCGAGATCGCGTTTGCGCAACAATGCCTGGCCGTGCACGCTGGAATCATAATCCGCAATTTGCTGTGTGCCGATGGAGTAGCTCGCCATGTATTCCGCATTGCCGTGACAGCGCCCGCATGTGGCCGGCACATTTAACGCATAGACCGCAGAGCGCGAATCATTTGCCGCGAGAATGCCGTGATTACCGTGGCAATCGCTGCACACCGCGACTTTGTCATCGCCCGCTTCGAACAAGCGCTGGCCATGGTGGCTGGTGCGATATGCGGCGAGTTGATCCGTCGGCACCGCCGGGTTATATTTCTTGATCAAAGCCGGATCACTGTGGCATTCGCCGCAGAGCCGTGGAATGTTCTTGCGACTCGGTTTGCCGATATAGCCCGCGGCTCGGCTCATTGCCGCTTCGGGATCCTCTGCGACAGACGGGTTGGGGTTGCCGCCGTGGCAACTCTCACAGCCGAAGCCGTTGTGCGCATGCACGTCGTTTTCCATCATCGTCACCGGCGCGAGCAACTCCGCGTCGAGCTGTTTGTGGCATGTGACGCAACTGCTCTCGGGCGGCGCTTGGGCAAAGAGCATGGAGCATGGAGCCAGGAGCATGGAGCAAAGAATATACTTCAGGCGCCAACCTTCACCATGCTCCATGCCCCATGCTCTCTGCGCTTCAAAACGTTTGTGGTATGACATAGGCTACCAAGCTCATGATAATGATAAAAGCAACTGCCGCCCATCCGAACGCATTAAACCAACGCGAGCTGCGTCGCTCTTCGGGCCGGCGATCAATAAAGGGAATAAGGAGCCAAATCAATCCCAAAATTCCGAATCCCAAAATGCCCAACACTTCGCCCTCCATAAAAAGAATTTCCGCGGGGATGTATTTCAACGTTTGAAACATGAAGAGAAAATACCATTCCGGCCGAATGCCCGGCGGCGCAGGCGCAAAGGGATCGGCTTTCTCCCCAAGTTCCCATGGAAAGATCGCGGCCAGCGCGGCTAAAACGCCGAGCGCCACGAGCCAGCCCAAAAGATCGCGCAGCAGAAAATAGGGGAAGAAGGGCATGGGTTTCCGCTTCGCAGCCGTTTCGTTTTGCGAAGGCGGCACACTCATGCCCTGCACTTGCACCAGCAGCAAATGAATGAACAGCAGCGCGGTGGTGAGCATCGGGAGCACGGCAACGTGAATGCCGAAGAAACGCGTGAGTGTAGCGCCCGTCACTTCCTCGCCGCCGCGCAGGAACACCAGCATATCGTGGCCAATGAATGGAATAACAGAAACGATTTCGGTTCCCACTTTGGTGGCAAAATAGGCGAGTGTGTTCCACGGCAGCAGATATCCGCTAAAGCCGAAGCCCAGCGCGAGACAGAAGAGCAGCACGCCGGAAATCCACGTGACTTCGCGCGGCTTGCGATAGGCCTTCATGAAAAACACGCTGAACATGTGAATCATCGCCGCAGCCACCATTAAGTTCGCGGACCAACTGTGAATCGAGCGAATCAGCCAGCCGAACTGCACTTTGGTCATAATGAACTGCACGCTCTCAAACGCGGCCTCCGCGGTGGGGCGATAGTACAGCAATAGCAAGATGCCGGTGCCGACTTGCACGATAAAGAAGAACAGCGTCATGCCGCCGAGATAATACCAGATCGTGTGGCGATGCATGGGCACGGTTTTCTTTTTGAAAAAATACGCCACTGCGTCGAGGGGAAAACGCTCGTGCCAGAAATTCTTTTTCTCGGTAGAGGTGTTCATAGGAGTTGCCCAAGAGGCTGAAACTGATTGTTTGGTTTTCCTTCTTTCACCACAACACTGGGCCTCAGTTGATAAAGCCAAGAGAGCTCAGAAATTCCTCGGCCTTCTTCAAAGCCTCGGCTTGAATCTTGGGGTCTGGTTGAGGCCAGCCGTCGTCTCGTATTCCGGCAGGAGTAAAGAGATGGCCCACACCGCTATAAACTTGCAGTTCGCAGCGATTGCCTGCGGCGCGCATGCGTTCGTAGAAAAGCTGTGCGCCTGCGAGCGGCGTTACGGTATCGGTGTCTCCTTGCAGAATCAAGGTAGGCGGCAGCCCTTTGCGCACATGTGCCGCCGGTGAGATGGTCGAAACGTTCGCACGCGAGCCGAGCAGCTTCTGCGGCCATTTGTCATTCTCAAGATCAACTGCGGGCGAGACCAGAATGAGCGCATTGGGCGCTGCGTTGATCTTTTCATGCGCAGTAGAGTCGTCGAAGATCGCGGCCGAGACTGCGAGATGCGCTCCTGCCGAGGAGCCATACGCAGCGATGAGATTTGGGTTGATACCAAGCGTGGCGGCGTTTGCGCGCATCCAACGAATGACGGCGCGAGCATCCGCCATGCCCTCTAGCGGCGTGATCGTGCTCTGATTTGAGAGGCGGTACTGCGCCGCAATTGCGACCATGCCCAAGCCGGCGAAATGTTCCGCGCGGCCAAACGACCAAGACGGCTCGCCCATGTACAATCCTCCTCCATGAAAGATCACTACAGCGGGCAGCGGCGTTTCGCGCGGCGCTTGGTTGGGCCGAAACACGTACGCCTTGAGAGCCACGCTAGCGATCGTCGCGTAGACCTGCGCCACCGGGCCTATCGCAGGTGTGCGGTCCTGTGCGAAGACGAGGCGCGGGCACAGTAAAAAGATAACACCTGCAATGAGCGCCGTAGTTCGGTCTTTCATGTTTACGCCTCGTGTAGAGATCCCAACGCGAAGAAGCTGCAATCTAAAGAAAAATGGGGCACAGAAAAGGAGCACGACCTAGAAAAACTTTTACGCTCCGTTTCTGGGTCCAACATTTTTGCTTTTAAAGCAAAGCCTTCACTCTTAATGGATGGATGAAGTCACACCTGGCGAATTACGACGATTTCTTCCCCGCGAATTTCGACGCGATATTCTTCCAATGGGCGCGGCGCCGGGCCGGCGATGTTGCGTCCGGTCAAATCGAAATGACCGTTGTGGCAAGCGCACCAAATGTGTTTGAAGTCTTGGCGATATTGCACGGTGCATTGCAGGTGGGTGCACACAGCGGAGAAGGCGCGGTAGTCACCCTCCGGCGTGCGCACGAGAATGCCGGGCTTGGTGCCGAAACGAAAAATTTTTGCAGTATTGGGAGCAAGCTCGCCAGCCTTGCCGGCGACCACATCGTTTTGCACGGCTTGGGGAATCGCGGGAGGCATGATGTATTTAAGCACGGGAAAAAATACCGAACCCAACATGGCCGCCACACCGCCGCCAAGAAAGTAGTCTAGGAAGGAGCGACGGGTCACTTCGGTAGGTTTCTTTGCCATGGCTCGCGTCCTTTACAGGTGAGAATTGCATTTGCATGTATATCGGTACGGAAAGATGGCAGAAGAAAAGACAAAAATGATACCACTTCAGCTTGCGCCAGGGAAAGGCTATTAAGGGCTTGTCCTCTGGCACTTTGGAAGAACAATCAGAGAGAAACTCTCAAAACGAAATTCTCAAAGAGGAGAATTTTCTTTCTCCTCTTTGTCAATCTTGGTAAAACTTAACCAGGCCGGCAGCCACGGCAACAAATCGCAAAAGCCGCGAATTCCGGCATCGCTCATTTATAGCCAAACAGCACGGAGTAGATGATCAACCCAATCAAAAGCACGCCGAGGCCCAAGAAGAAGAAGCCGAACACGTGAATGGCTCTTTCAAATTTCGGAGAGATGGTTTTAGTGACGAGCACCTTACGCAATTGGCCGCTTTCTTTCAACTCTTCATATTCGCGCGGGCGCGTAGCCTTGTATTCTTCCAAGGGCGTGACGCCGGTGAAAATTACGGGATCGAGCGGAAAAGCCTCGGGCCGTAAATGCGTGTTGAAAAAATGCACGGTAAAAATGAACCCAACTGCGAGCAGAGCTTCATCGCTGTGAATGATGGTCGCCACATTGATCAGCCAACCCGGCAAAAGATTCGTGAAGAATTCCGGGAACCACAACATCAAACCCGAAGCGCCGATGATGGCGACGCCCCAAAACACAGCGAGATAATCGAATTTCTCCCAATACGTCCACCGGCCATATGAAGGCCGCTCGCCTTT
>JABWAN010000411.1 GCA_013361015.1 Candidatus Zhuqueibacterota bacterium
CTTCTTGTTTTGCGGTTTGTGGCTCAACAAGAACACGCCCAAATCTTTTTGGCTCACTTCGTATTGCACGACGAAGTTGCTGTTGGCGGACATGTTGTTTCGTGTGAATGCCAGCGTGGCCGCGCTATCGCTGAAGCTCGTAGGCGTGGCGCCGTGCGAAGGATTGGTGAGCGAAACCAAATCGCGCTCGGAACGCAAACTGAGCTGCACGCTGAAACGTTCGAGCGGCTGTTGCGCAAAGGTTTTGAGATCGAGCGGATAATCATAGACCACCAGACCCAAACGATATTGCAACAGCTCGATGAACGTGAGCTCGATCACGAGCGTGGAGTCCGAGGGCAATGAGTCCTTGAATGCAAAGAGGAACGGCGCTTCGCCGAGATAATCGAGATATTGTCGATCGACCTCGCCGCCGGGGTCGATGATGCCGCTGGTGTCTTGCGCCGCGCCGGTGATTTGAGCGGTGCGCCATTCGCCGGCCACGCGCCAACGGAATTGCATGACGCTCGCGTTCACGCTCGTGGGAAAGCCGTATTGCAGGAACACGTGCTGCGGCGAGTCATTCACGAAGGTTTGCCGCGTCACCGTCGTGGCGACTTGGTTGTTGATGTCCGCCGTGACTTCGATCTCACTGGGTGTGAGATAAGTTGCGCTCTGGCCTTTGATTTTCATCACGCCGTCGCCGAACGCGGGCAGGGCGAGGGCGAGAAAGAGAATGGTTGCAATTTTTTTCATGACAAACTCCGATAAAGGTGTCTTTCAGAAGGAATCCTTTTGAGTGCTTGGTTCAGACTTCAAATGGGAGGTGTCGCCAGTGCTTAAAAGCTTCCTTCTGAATGACAGGGTCTAGATGGCGCGCTCACTCGACTGTTTGTGTTTCATTAAAACCTCATCGCACCAACGTCATGCGCCTCACCCTCGTCACATTCCCCGCTTCGAGGCGATAGAGATACGTTCCACTGGGCAGAGCGTGTCCGAACAAATCTTTCCCATTGCACACCACTTCATGTCTTCCCGGGTTCACTTCGCGAGCGAAGAGCACGGCGACGAGGCGGCCAAGCAGGTCGTAGATTTTGATCAGCACGCGCTGTTTGTGGGCAGAATGCGGTACATCAAAGACAATCTTCGTTTCAGGATTGAAGGGATTGGGATAGTTTTGATAAAGCTCAAAAGAGCGCGGCGTGTCATGCGTTCGTTCTTTGATCCCAACAACCGATCCATTGCGGTAGAAAAACAACTCACCCTCGCGATTGCCAACGAACAGATCGGCGCGGCCGTCATTATCGAAATCGCCGAAGGAAGGGGCAGCATCGGCTCCGGCATCAATGCCGGCAAAAACTCCGGGCAGCAATTTCCACGCGGGTGCGAACGCATTGCCAGAATTTTCACACGCAAGCAACGCGCCCTCGTTCGTTCCAAACACGAGATCGAGGTCGCCATCGTGATCGAGATCTACGAAGCTGCTGCGAAAATACGTGTTGCTTCCCAATCCTGAGAGCCAATCTGAGCGTTTCTTCCAA
This sequence comes from Candidatus Zhuqueibacterota bacterium, assembly GCA_013361015.1. Lineage (GTDB taxonomy): Bacteria > Zhuqueibacterota > Zhuqueibacteria > Zhuqueibacterales > Zhuqueibacteraceae > JABWAN01. Next base: position 1,521 of record JABWAN010000411.1, read on the forward strand.
ACAATGGTGTCCGGCAAGAGCTGATTCTCATAGAATTGATACTGCGCTCTGGCAGTATCTGGAAACGGAAATGGCTTGGTGAGAATGAGCAAGTCGAAGTCGCCGTCGCCGTCCATGTCGCCGAAACTCGGATCGAAATGAATCGTGTCTTGCCGCGAGCCTGTCATGATGAACGGCGCAAGCAAGCCGTTACGCATTTGCCATTCGCTTTGCAAAGAAGAATCGTTTTGTTCGAAACTCTGCAGAATATAAGGCGGCAAGGAGAGCACGAGATCATGGCGGCCGTTCCGATTGAGATCGGCAAGCTGGAATTTGTAATCCTGTCCGGCGGTTCCCGAGGAAACACCTTTGAACCAACCCGTGTTTTGCCATAAACGTTTATCGCCAAGCAAGCTTTTTTGATAAGATTCAAAACCCGAATGATCGTCAATCCAGCCAAAAGACAAGCCCGCGGTTAGAATCTCGCTTTGTTGATCGTGGTCGTAATCAAACGGAAGCCCGGAGGAGGCCGCAGGGGAGCGAATGGCTCCGAGGCGAAAATAGCTAGGAAGAAAATATTCGCCTCCGTTTTTCTTTTTGAAGTAAACACGGCTCGTTCCCTGCTCTTGCACGAGCAAATCTTCATGGCCGTCGTGATCCACGTCAAACGGCAAAATTTTATGCGCACCGTTTCCCACACGCAAGGTCTCTGCTTCGCCGCTCCAGTGAAAACCCGAGGCGTCGCGCTCGCCGGGATAAACCACGACGCCGGCATAGCCTTCGACGACGTACACCATGACTAAATCCATCAGGCTGTCGGTATTGGCGCGCATCAAGATGGGAGAGCGGGAGGAATAGCCAATCGCATTTTGATAAACTTCTGCGAGTCGAGTCGAATCTTCGCGCCACGTGGGTTGGCTCACGGTTCTCATGTTTTCAAAAAAGCGCAAGCCCACCTTCCCGAAATCAGCCTCCGTTTCAACCAAGAGATCCAAATCACGGTCCCCGTCGGCGTCGGCAAACACCGGCTGATAACGATCGAACACATCGAGATCGTTTTCCTCTACGGAGAAAACCAAGGTATCGGCCCGCCAATTTCCTGAAGCCTCTTTTTTCCACGCGAGGAAGAGCAGTGCAAAAATATCGGGCTGAATGGTGACGAGATTGGGAATGCCATCGCCGTCAAAATCCGCCACCACCGGAGGCACGTTCGGATTGAGAGGAATGCCTTCAAACAACTCTGGCGCTTCGATCCAATAAGGAGGTTCGGCAGTTCCTCGCCCGCGATAGCCGATCAACTCGCTCGTGCTTGAGTACTCTCCTTTGCGCACGAGCACGTCGTCATTGCCGTCGCCATCGAAATCTCCCCATGCCCAGCTCGTTGCGCCGCGCAAGTCCAGCCCCGAAGGATTGAGCACGAGATCGTCACGCGTCCAGCGCCACGTTTGCGCGCTTAGGTTTGAGGCGAGAGCGAGCAGAACAAGCGCGGCATGGATTGCTTTTCTCGTCCCGTTTGGCCTGTCATTCTGAAAGAATCTTTTTAAGCGCGGAACAGCACTTCCAGAACGTAAAAAGATTCTTACTGAACGACATTTGATGAGGGAAAAGTTTTGCAGCCAGAAAACAGTTTTCATCGCACAATGCTCACAGCGTTTGTTCGCTTTTCATATCTTGGGTTTACCGCATCAGCGTCATTTTCTTTGCCATTACCACCTCGCCCGCTTCCAGCCGATAGAGATACGTTCCACTCGGCAAATCATGCCCGAGCAAATCCTTCCCATTCCACACGACTTCATAGCGGCCGGGCGCGACTTCGCGATCAAACAACACGGCGACGAGGCGGCCAAGCAGGTCGTAGATTTTAATCAACACGCGCTGCTGCTCTTTGCTCGGCGGAACATAAAATACGATGCGCGTTTCGGGGTTGCCGAAGGTTCCGCTCGCGGAAAACGGGTTCGGATAATTTTGCTCGAGCATAAAATTCTTCGGAAGAATTTGCACCTCGTTGTCATCATCAACCGCAGTATTCGGGTCGCTATAGAGCGCGGTGTATTTGGTGAGAATGCTGAAACGAATGCTCAAATCAATAATCGCATTGACCAGCTCCGGCAGCTCGCCGTAGATGTCGATCTGTTCGAGTAGGTAATCGATCTTGTGCCGCGCCCACAAACGCGCGACCGCGCGCAAGCCGCCGGGATTGTTGCTGAACGTAACATTGTTCGTCAATGCAAAATTATCTTGCCGCGACTTGCCGCGCAGCGTGACCGAAAACGCGCCACTGTTCGTGTAACGGCCGAATTGCAAAACTTGGCTGCCGAAAAATAAATCCGAAAGCACGACCGGATAGCGATCATACGTTTGCAAACCGCCGAGGTCAATGCTGAGCTGCGAGAGCACGGGCTGCGAAATCCGCTTCACGTGATTTTCCACCACGAGCGCAATGCTGTCGTTCGCAGTGATGTACGTGGGATAGCCGCCGTTGCGCCGCGCGAGATCGATCAACAAAGGCTTGCTCACGTCTGGCCCAATGCCGAACGGAAAAATGCGCACGCCCTTGCGGTTGCGTGCGACCGCGCTATCGACGATGACGTTCACGCGCAGCTCGCCCCATGTGGGATAGCCGTCGGTCATGAAGATCATGACGTTCGCGGTGCTGTCATGATACGATTGCGCGAGCGAGGCTTGCAACGCGCCGGCGATATTCGTGAGGCCCACGGCGCTCAAGCCGTTCACGAACGCGCGCGCTTGCGCAATTTCAGCGGGCGTGGCCGGGGCCAAATCCGCGCGATGCTTTACCACGCTCGTGCCGAAGGTGACGATATTGAATTGGTCTTCGATATTGAGGTGATCGAGAAAACTGTTGAGCGCCAGCTTCAGTTCATCAATGCGCTCGCCCTCCATGCTCGAAGACACGTCCGCGGTGAACACGATGCTGCGCGGAATCGTGGCGTCTGCATTAATCGTATCCGGCGGGGTGATCCACAGCGCATAAAAGCTGTCGCGGCCAAATGAGTCGACGGCGGCGGGCGTGTAGGTGATGACGTTCATATCGACCGCGTCGCGCTTGGTTTCGAAGCGCAACACGAAATCGCGGTCGGGCAGAAAGTTTTCATCGCCGAAGAGCACGCGATATTGGCTCGGAGAGATTTGCTGGATCTGCGTGTCCGTGGAGTTGGGGTGGCTGGGCGAGAAGAGCCTCTTGAATTCTTTTGCCGTGCCTGCGCCGATATTCAGCGAAACCCGCTGCAACGGCTTGGGCGAAAGGCCGGTGGTTTTGAGGAAGAAGCGATAATCCACCGTCCCAAATTCATAGGGCAGCAATTCCACATAGGTGATTTCAAACCGCACCTCGCTCTGCGGATTGATCGGCGCGATATTGAGTTTAAAAAGATTGTTGCCGAGGTATTGCAACAACGCCGGATCGAGCAATTGGCGAATACGTTTGTCGTATTCTTCCTGTGCGGCTTTGCGCTCGCGAATGGAAGCAACGTAGCGTTGCCCGTTAAACCAATAAACCAGCTCCGAAATCACGGCGCCTTCGGGCAGCGGAAAAACATAAGTCGCTTCCACCACGGCGTTCGTTTCATTCAAAAAAATCTGATCGACGCGCGTTTCGGCAAGCTGATCTTGTATCGCCACCGTGGCATCATAGGTTTTGATCCACATGGCTTGATACGTTTGCGAGCTATTGAGCGGACGCACGAACAACGCGCCGGTGGCGAACGCATGCGTGTGCATTACGAGCAATGCAAGCACCGCGGCGATTGTGATTCGAAGCAATCTGCGCATATGGCACTCCCAAAAATTTGTAAGTGGTTTTGAGGTAATCGAGCTTTTTCGGCGAGCAACACACCCCGCTGCACTTGCTCTAGTGCTAAATGTTTGAAGGCAGGTTGAAAACGCACATAAAATGCCGGCATCGGCTAGAAGCGGAACAATCGCACAGCGATTACATAGACTCCATACCTTCAATCATCATCTGCTGGAAAAAATCCATTCATAAAAATATAAGCCGGGTGTGAATGCTGGTCATCAAAAAAACTGGGCCGAATGCCACGGCGCTTCGAAAATTCCCTCCCTTTCGCGAAAAGAGAGATGGCATCCGCAGTCTTTCGGCCCGAGTTTGTCCACTGGGTACAGCTTGGTTGCACGCAATAGACTAACAACTACCATGCCGCTCAAAAGGGAACGAATTAAGGCGCATGAAATCATGCGTTTGCCGTAAAAAGTGCGAGCACTGGGGTTACATTTTTTGTGCAGAATGTGCGCGAAAGGCTTCGAAAAAGGGCAGCATAT
>JABWAN010000412.1 GCA_013361015.1 Candidatus Zhuqueibacterota bacterium
CGCGACGAGACCATTCTCGAAATCAGCACGGACAAAGTCGATTCCGAAATTCCCGCGCCGGTTTCGGGCGTGATCACGGATATTCTTGTAGAGGAAGGCAAGACCGTGAACGTCGGCACCGTCATCGCGAAAATCGAAACCGATGCGAGTGCGGCCTCGTCTTCAGGAAATGGCAAAGCCGCTTCTGCGCCGCCCGCACTAGCTCCGAAAGAAGAAGCTAAACCTGCATCGCAGCCAGCATTGGCGAGCACACCGGCACCGGTTGCTGCGCCGCAAGTTGCCGTGCAAGAAGATGACCGTTTCTATTCGCCGTTGGTGCGCGCCATTGCGAAGGAAGAAAGAATTTCAAACGCGGAATTGGCAACGATATCCGGCACCGGCGCGGGCGGCCGGGTGACGAAGAATGATATGATGGCGTATCTCAAGCAACGCACTGCGCCCAAGCCGGCAGTGGCTCCGTCTGCGCCCGCAATGCCTGCAGCCCCGGTTGTTGCTGCGACGCCCGCTGCCCCGGTGGCGGCTCCGCCCGCAGTGGTTTATGATCAAGGCCGCGTCGAGATTGTGCCGATGGACAACATGCGCCGCCGCATCGCCGAGCACATGGTGATGAGTAAACAGACTTCGCCGCACGTGTACTCAGTTTCGACGTGCGATATGACGAAGATCGTGCAATACCGCGAGCGCGTCAAGAACGAGTTCGAAAGACGCGAGGGCACAAAGCTGACCTTCACACCGTTCTTCATTGACGCGACAGTGCGCGCGCTGAAAGATTTTCCGATGATCAACGCAAGTCTTGACGGCGGCAATATCGTGTTCAAAAAGTTCATCAACATCGGCATTGCGGTCGCGCTCGAAAACGGCTTGATCGTGCCGGTGATTAAAAGCGCGGATGCGTTGAATCTCGTCGGACTCGCGCGCTCGACCAACGACCTTGCCAATCGCGCGCGCAATAAGCAACTCAAGCCGGACGAGGTGCAGGGTGGAACGTTTAGCATTACGAACATGGGCAGTTTCGGCAATTTGTTCGGCATTCCGGTGATCAATCAGCCGCAAGTCGCCATTCTCGGCATCGGCGCGATCAAGAAGACTCCGGTCGTAGTCGGCGACGGCATTGCGATTCGCGACATCGTGTATCTCTCGCTTTCGTATGATCATCGCATCATCGACGGCGCGTACGGCGGGCAGTTTTTGCAGAGAGTGGTCGAGTATCTCGAAGCGTTCGAGCCGCCGCGCAGTTGATGAAGATCGTGGATTGTAGATCGATGATTGAAGCATGAAACGAAATAAAAATGCTTCACCGCTATTTGCCGTCTGCGTGGATAACACCGGCTATCCTGCTTTGCTAGAGCAGTTTAAGCTTTATCAGATTCTGCCCGATGACGTTGCGGCAAGCGATGGTGATCTTCGCGTGATTGATGAAAGCGGGGAAGATTATCTATACTCCGCCGATCGTTTCGTTCTCATGGTTTTGCCGAAGGCAGTGATCGAAAAAATGCAACCGAAACGCAAGCGCGCTACCGTGAAAAGATGGCGACCATCAAGATGAATATCATCATTCCCTTTCTCGAACAACCATCTTCGCCCTTGCAAATTCGAGCCGCCGCGCGGGTAGTGAAGATCGAGGATCGTGGGTAGTGGATCGTTGACAGTGTGCAATTTCACAATCAACCATCTACAATCCACGATCATCACAAAAAAATGACAGCCATGAGCCTCGCTTTACCCATTCTACAAAACCCAACGCCCGTCACGCAATATACCCGTCGCCCGGATTGGCTCAAAGTCAAACTCCCTGGCGGCGAGGGTTACACCGAGATTAAACGCCTCGTGGATCAGCATCGTTTGCACACGGTCTGCGAAGAAGCGCGTTGTCCCAATGTCGCGGATTGCTGGAGCCGCCGCAGCGCAACATTTATGATTCTCGGTGATATCTGCACGCGCAGTTGCGGCTTTTGCGCGGTGAAAACCGGACGGCCAACGGGCTTGGATTTGGATGAACCTCGTCGACTCGCCGAAGCAATTGCAAAGTTGGATTTGCGCCATATCGTCCTCACCTCCGTTAATCGCGATGAACTCCCCGACGGCGGTGCCGCAATCTTCGCGGCGAGCATTCGCGAGATTCGCAAACGCGTGCGCGATTGCACCATCGAAGTGCTCATTCCGGATTTCAAAGGCAATGAAGCGGCGTTGCTGACCGTGCTCGAAGCCGAGCCGGAGATTCTAAATCATAACGTCGAAACCGTGCCGCGCTTGTATCGCCGTGTGCGGCCGCAAGCCAGTTACGAGCAGTCACTCGAACTCTTGCAGCGCGCAAAGCTGCGCGGCGCAACCACGAAATCCGGCTTCATGCTGGGTCTGGGTGAGCAAAAGGAAGAAGTCGAAAACTTGCTGCGTGATTTGAGCGATGTCGGTTTGGATATCGCAACCATCGGACAATATTTGCAGCCGACGCCGCAACATTTGCCGGTTGAGCGTTTTGTTCCGCCCTCTGAATTTGCGGAATACAAAACTTTTGGCTCCACGCTGGGATTTCGTCACGTCGAATCCGGACCGCTCGTGCGCAGCTCATATCATGCGGATGAGCAGGCGCGCTTTCAACTGACCTGAGGCTGCCAAGAATCCTGCAAGCGCGCATCTCTTCTCACTACTATTCGGATAGGTAAACGAGTTGCTCTGCCAGTCTCGTGTAGAACTCGAGAAGCTCAAGCACGACTCAAAAGCGCACACGGAAGGAGCTTTCACCGTGTGCGTTTCCGTTGGCACCGGCGATTGAACAAATTGCATTACGCCCGCTCTTCAACGAACAAGTCCTTCCGCCCAATCCTCCCTTGCATGCACGTGTTCCTCGTGCCGTCGTTTCACGCCCTTCGAGGCGCACAAGCTGTGAATCCATCTCGCAAGAAGACAAGGGAAGTCTACGCGAGGAGGCCGGCAACGTGCGAGCCAGCCAGACATGCCTCGGCAGCGCAACGGAATCCAAATGACTTGACTATACTTTGCCGCTTGAATACATTGCAGTATGATGGAGCACGACTTCTTCACCTTTGCGCGTGCCCTTGCGCAGCTCGCCAATCAGGGGCAAACGCGCCGCGATTTTTTGTGTGAAGCTTCGCAAATGCTGCTCGCGCTCACCGGCTGTGATGAGATTGAATTGCGAGGCAAAGACGGGCGGCTGCTTTTTCGGTGGGAATTTCGACTGCAACCTGGGTTGCACCGCCATTTTGAAATTTTAACCGGTGTGCGCAACGCCGCGGGCCGCTTGTTGCCCTGCTCCAATGATGATTCTGCTTTCGAACAACTCTGCTGCGACGTGCTCAGCGGCAGTATCTCAGCTCCCGCGTCTTTTCTCACCGAACATGGAAGTTTCTGGACCGGCGACACGAGTGTGCCGGTCAAAGTTATTTTGCGAGCGAACGCTTCCCACCCAGCACAGATGGCTCACTTCGGCAAAGAATACCAATCCCTCGCCTTGATTCCGTTTGCGCTCAGCACAGAAGATGTGGGGCTGTTGCATTTGAAAAGTCGGCAACCGCTTTTTTTTACATTGGAACAAATCGTGCGTTATGAGGAAATCGCGCAGACCCTCGGCATGGCAATGGCGACGCGGCGGACGCAAGCAGCATTGCATGAGCGCAACAAGGAACTGAAATGTTTATACGGCATAATGCAAGTCGCCATGCGCCCCGAGGGGGCGTTGGAAGAAATTCTCCAAGGCATTGTGAGATTGCTCCCTCCGGCTATGCAGCATCCCGAGTGCGCCGCAGCGCGAATTATTTTTGATAAAAACTCGTACCTCACGCGCGGTTTTCAGGAGAGCACGCCGCGGCTTGCGGCCGACATTGTTGTTGGCGGCTTGCAGCGCGGCAGCATTGCAGTGACTTATTGGGAGGAAAAAGATGCGCTGGAATCGGATACGTTTCTCGAAGAAGAACAAAGCTTGCTCGATGCGGTGGCGAGCCAGATTGCGCTGATCATCGCGCGGCAACGCGCGGAGCGGGAGAAGGCCAAGCTACAAGAACAACTGCGGCATGCCGACCGGCTGGCAACCATTGGGCAGCTCGCCGCCGGCATCGCGCACGAGTTGAACGAGCCTTTGGCGAACATTTTGGGGTTCGCGCAGCTCGCCAGGAAAGCGCCCGAGCTGCCTCGGCAAACCGAACAAGATATCGAAAAGATCGTCGCTTCTTCTTTGCATGCCCGGGAAATCATCAAGAAGCTTTTGACGTTCGCGCGCCAAGTGCCGCCCAGCAAGAGCGAGGTGGACCTTAACCAACTCGTCACGCACGGACTCTATTTTCTCGAAGCACGTTTCGCAAAGCAAGGTGTGACGTTGGAGTTGTCACTCACGCCCAACCTTCCCAAGATTACTGCCGATGCCACACAACTTCAGCAAGTGCTCGTCAATCTGGCGGTCAACTCCCTGCATGCCATGCCCGAAGGCGGATGCTTGACGATCAAGACGCTCGCCGATGAGGGCCACGTTACACTCGTGGTTGCAGACACGGGCATCGGCATGAGCGAAGAGGTCAAGCAGCAATTATTCCTGCCGTTTTTTACGACGAAGGACGTGGGACAAGGCACCGGCTTGGGTTTGCCGGTGGTGCATGGTATCGTCACTTCGCACGGCGGCACCATCCACGTTAACAGTGAATTGGGACACGGCGCGCGTTTCACCATCAAGCTGCCCATCGGTGAGCTGCCGGAAAATGAGAAGAGCACAAATGACGAATACTTCTGAGCAAGGCCGTATTCTCGCGGTTGATGATACGTCCAGCACGTTGGAGATGCTCCAACGCAATCTCATGTCACAGGGCTACCAAGTCTTCACGGCGCCGGGCGTTGCCGAAGCTCTGCGCATGCTCGCGTCGACGCCAGTGGACCTCGTCATCACCGATCTCAAGATGCCCAAAGCCAGCGGCATGGATTTGATTCGGCACGTCAAGGAAAACTTCAAAGATGTTGAAGTGATGATGATCACGGGTTATCCCACGATTGAAGGCGCGGTCACGGCCGTGAAAAGCGGTGCGGAAGAATTTCTTGCCAAGCCGTTCACGGACGAGGAGCTCTTTGCTGCGGTGCAACGCGCCTTTGCAAAGCTGCAGAGACGTCGCGCCACACAGGCGCCTGTCTTTCAAACGCCACATTCGCCGCAAGGCCTGTTGGGCGCCTCGGAAGCGATACAGAAGCTACTCGGCGCCATTGCCAAGGCTGCGACTAGCTCAGCGACGGTGCTTATCACAGGTGAGAGCGGTACGGGGAAAGAGCTGGTGGCGCGTGCGATTCATTACAGCAGTGCGCGCGCCTCGGCGGCTTTTGTGCCGGTTAATTGCGGCGCCATTCCGGAAGCGCTGCAAGAAAGCGAGTTGTTTGGATATGTCAAAGGCGCATTCACCGGCGCAACGGAAACCCGCAACGGTTTTTTTCAAACCGCGGCCGGCGGCTCGATTTTTCTCGACGAGATTAGTGAAACCAGTCCTGCGATGCAGGTTAAGCTGTTGCGCGTTTTGCAAGACAAGGAAGTTCGCCAAGTCGGAGCTCCTGCCGCGCAAAAAGTGGAAGTGCGCGTTTTAGCCGCGACCAACAAAGACTTGTTTGCTTTGGTGAAGAAAGGCGTCTTTCGTGAAGATCTTTTCTATCGCCTCAACGTGATTACCATCGCGGTGCCGCCGTTACGCGCGCGTGGTGACGACGTCTTGCTGCTCGCAAATTATTTTGCGCGCAAGTTCTCCGAAGAAGCGAACCGCACGCCCCCACAATTCTCCGATGCGGCGGCGCAAGCGCTGCGCAA
>JABWAN010000413.1 GCA_013361015.1 Candidatus Zhuqueibacterota bacterium
GTCCACCACGCGATCATTGCTTACCTTGATTTTACCCAATGCGCCTGCCGCGCTGACGCGAACATCTCCATACGAGCCCTTTTGATCTTTCAACGCCCCCACCAGCGCGCTCACTAGGCGATCATCACTTTTGCCTAATTTTCCCAGCGCACCCGCCACTTGCACGCGAACATTTTCATATTGATCGGTCAGCGCCGCCACCAGCGCGCCCACCACGCGATCATCACTTACCGTAATTTCACCCAACGCGCCCGCGGCTTGCGCCCGAACAAACTCATTTTGATCTTTTAGCGCCGTGATCAGCGCGCCGACCACGAGATCATCACTTCGGCCTAATTTTCCCAACGAGACCACGGCTTGAACGCGAACCTCATACCATTCATTTTTCAGCGCCGCGACCAGAGCGTCCACGACGCGATTATCACTTACCGTGATTTCACCCAACATGCCCGCCGCTTGCGCGCGAACACCACTATTTGCATCTTTCAGCGCCGCCACCAGAGCGTCCATGACGTGATCATCACTTCGCCCTAATTTGACCAACGCGGCTGCGGCTTGCAGGCGAACAGATTCATATTCATCGGTCAGCAATGCAATGAGTGTGCTCACCACGCTATCATTACTTACCTTGATTTTACCCAACGCGCCTGCCGCGCTGACGCGAACATCTCCATACGAGTCCTTTTGATCTTTCAACGCCCCCACCAGCGCGCTCACTAGGCGATCATCACTTTGCCCTAACTTTCCCAACGCGCCCGCTGCTTGCGCTCGAACACCGTCAGCTACATCCTTCAGCGCCGCGACTAGCGCGGTCACAACGCGATCATCGCTTATCTTAATTTCACCCAACGCGCTCGCGGCTTGGCCTCGAACCTGAAACGATTCATCTTGCAGCGCCGCCAGCAGGGAGCCCACCACGCGATCATCGCTTTGCTCTAATTTGACTAACGCGCTCGCCGCCCTGACGCGAACATCTCCATCGACATCGTTCAGCGCCGCCACCAACGCGTCCACGACGCGATCATTGCTTTGCCCTAATTTTACCACTGCGCTCACCGCTAGGTCTCGAACCTCATACCGTTCATCTTTGAGAGCCGCGACCAGCGCGCCGACCACGCGTTCATCACTCGACTTGATTTCACCCAACGCGCCCGCTGCTTGGGCGCGAACATCTTCATCACCATCTTTCAGAGCCGCGACCAGCGAATCAATGCCGGCTTGGGTTTCGCCAATTTGATAGAGAAACAATCCCGCTTTGTCCAAACGCAGCGTTTGTGCCAAGCGCGTGAAGTTGTTGCGATCCCATGTGCTAATATCAAACTTGTCTTCCAAAAGGTTTTCCGCGGGTTGGTCGCGCGCATCCTGCAAGAATAAACCAGTGGTGATTCTTTCATTAAAAGGATCAATCCGGCGTGCAATAAAAATCTCTCTGCTCTGCTCGGGGTATTCGCGGTTGGTGAAACTAGCGTAAAAAGTGTTGTATTGAATGATGAGATAAGCCAGCAAGCCCACGAACAAAACCGCGCCGGGCGCTGCCATATACCACAAACGCCGTTTATTGATGCCTTCACGCCGCGCCTGTATCCACTTCGTCACCTCCGGCACGAGATAATCGTGCTTGAACTCATACCAATCATCGCCGCTGCGGTGCTCGTGGCCGAGCACGCCAATCTCGGCCAGTTTTTGCAAAGCGCTTTGCAAACGGGTGCTGTCGCGCAGGCGCAGGGTTTCTTGCAAGTCTTGCACGCGGCGATAGAGCTTGGTGTTGTCGCGGGTTTTCAAGGCTTCGAAGATGCGCACCATGAAGCCTTGCTGCCGCTGCGGTATTTGCCGCAAGAGGCGGTCGGTGTGTTCATTGATAATGGCCTGCACGCCGTGGCATTTTTTATAGACCGTTGCGTCAATCTTCGGGGCCGTGTTCGGCGCGGCGTTGTTGCTCGGCGCAATCGCATTGGGCCGGTTTTGCCAAAGGGTGTGACAAACGATCTGCAATGCAATCGGCTCGATGCCGGCGTTGCCGTTCTTCAAATCTGCCACGAGCGTTTGCACCAAGCCTTCATCGTATTCATAGCCAAATTGCTTCACCGGCTCGGCAATGGCGCGGCGTGCTTCTTCTTCGGTGAACGGCTCTAAGCGCAGGTTGGCATTGTTCTGAAAGATCGAAGGAATGGCCTCGCGAAACTCGTGCAGGTTGGCGAAATAATCTTCGCGCAAAGAGAACACGAGAAACACGGGCAGCGTGTCGTCATATTTGATCTTCGCCACTTGTTCGATGAAAGCCTTCCGCGCTTCAGGCTGTTTATCAAACACGAGGAAAAATTCTTCGAATTGGTCGATGAAAATGACGACGGGTTGCTGGATGCTGGATGCTTGATCCTGGATTCTTGATGCTGGTCGCTGGGCACTGGTTACTGATAACTGATCACTGGTTACTGTATGCGCGAGAAAACCGTGTAGGTCATCGTTCGAGTTTGTCGCGGGTAAATTGAGCGCGTTGGCAACGGCATTGCGGACGGAGGAAATGGGGTCCGGGCCGTCGAAACGCGCATAGATCGTGCGATAGCCGAGCTTTTCCAAAGCAGGGCGCACGCCGGCATGAATGAGCGAAGTTTTCCCCGAGCCGGAGGGCGAGAAGAGCACGAGCAGCTTGGTGGAAAGAATTTCGCCCACCATTTTCTGCGTCTCCTCTTCGCGGCCAAAGAAAATGTCGGCGTCTTCGAAGGTGTAATAGTCGAGATATTTGTAGGGAGCGCGCTCTTTCATTTCTGCACTCCCTTTTCAATGTTCAATTGTGGAATGTCGAGCTTGAAATGCTCGGCGAGCTTGATGGAGAAGTCGGTAATATCCCCGTCCAAAATCTTCACACGGCGCGTGACCCAAAACGTCTTTTGAAAATCAGCCGGCTGCTTACTCAAAGCATAGGAAATAATTTGCGCACCGCTGGCATGATGAATGGCGAGCACGCCCTCCCAAATCACACGAAAGTTCCAATCCTCCAATCCGTAGCCGAGAAAGAGCAGGGTGTGCTGGGGAATGGTGAATTTGCGAAAATAGTCCGGCATGCCACGATCGGGATCGGGCAAGTTGGCGAGGTAACGAATGTAATCGGACTGGGTGATAATAAGACTGTCGGGCTGATCGATGCTGCCGTGCATCTTGTGAAGGATGATATCCTTTTCACCGAAATGGAAGGAGCCTTTAAAATGGCCCGCGCGTGAGTTGTTCAGATCATACACATCCCGCTTCAAATTACGACCGTATCGGATAAGCTCGCCTTCGAGCAGGTTGTCGTAGTTGGAAGTGAGAATGATTTTGATGAGGCGAAGCTGCGCGAGCACTGTGTGAATAGGTCGAGGCGGGCAGCCTGCATTGATGATCTCTTGCAGTTCATGCTCTAACTCATTGCGATTCCCACTGTGCGTGTATACAAAATACTCCGCCACACGCGCTAGGTCATACACCGAGCCGTTGGTATATTGGCATTTCTTAGCCAATAACTCCGCAAGCTGGCCGCCGGTGGGTAGTCCCGGCACTTCTTCGTGCGCGTTCTTCCGAAACGCCGTGCATGCGCCCGCGCCGAGGAACGCGAGGCATTTGCCGGACTCAATCGCGTTGAAGATGAGTTTGAGGTCTTGCTCTTGCAAGGGCGTCGTTCCCAATCCCAGTGAGGCCCGCGAAACACGCGAAATACACGAAAAGGTTTTTCGCGTGTTTTGTATGTTTCGTGGGCAATAAACTCCAATATGATAGTGCAGAGCTATGGTGAAAAGAAAACGTATTGCCGAGGGAAAGGATTTGCCGGAAAAGTGCGCGCAATCTAAACATGCTGAGAGCAAAAAGCAAGGCAGGGTTCAACGCGTACAACAAAAAATCCCACGGCATGTTTTGCACACCGTGGGATTTGAGTTTTTGACTCGCAATAGAATTATTGGTTCGGCTCTTTGGTTGCCGAAGAGGAAGGCGGCTCGGGCAGAATTCGAACGGTTCTGCCGATAGCCATGGACTGCGGCGGAACCGGCGCGTACAAATCGAGCACCACCCATGTGCTGCCATCTTCGGGATGGAAGCCCAAACGCGCCTGTTGCACATTGCCTTTGTTAATTGGAATCGTCTTCGCGTCGGGAATGTAAACTTTCGGGAAGACGAGCAAAGCACGCGGCGGTTCATCCAACAGTTTTTGTGAGAAAGCCAACTCGCCGTTGCCGATTACCAGAATAGAGTCGTTGCGCACGGCCACGGTTTCGATCATCGAGCCGGGATGCAGGCCGGGCTTATTCTCGCCGGTGTAGATGACAAATTCCACGCGACGATTGAGGAACCGGCCTTCATCCGTGTTGTTGCTGACCAAAGGCCGCCATTCGCCGTAAGGTATCGGAGCCACAAAACGGCCCGGGGTCACATTGCGACGACCCAAATAGTCCATGACGCTGTTCATGCGGCGCTCGGCCAAATGAAAGTTGTACTCATCCGTGCCGACGCTGTCCGTATGCCCGGAAATCCACACCTGCGAATCTGAATACGTGTTCAGAATTTCCGCCAGTTTGTTCATGGTGTCGTACATGTCCGGGCGAATTTCGTATTTGTCGAAATCGAAATTCACGTTGCGCAGCGTAGCTTGCACATTGCCGCCTTCGACTTGCTTGACGGTAATGTCGCCTTTCGTGGACTCGGCGATTTTTTTGATCTCTTCAAATTTCTTCGCCATCTCTTCTTCGAGCTTGCTCATGCGATCTTCCACGTCACGCAAGCGGCCTTCGGCTTCCAAAGCCGCGAGCCGCGCTTCTTCCGCCTCTTCGCGTGCGCGCCGGGCGGCTTCAAGCTCGCGTTGTGCTTCACCGGTAGCCAAGACTCCCATGGGCGCAACCCGACCGAAGTTGAAAGAGATCGAAAAGCGATGCGCCTGCGAATCAAAATTTTCCAATGGACTGTAAGCATAATCCAATTCCGTGCTCGAGCCACCGGCCCATGCCATGGGAATGATGACGCCAAAACCCGCGCCCCAGCGCGAGACTTCGTCGTCGTGCAGCTTGTAGCCACCGCGCAACGCCAATACATCAGAGATGCGAAATTCCGTGCCGCCGTAGAAGCGCACATCTTTGTCGGCATTGTCCAAAAACTTGGCGGCATCCACGCCGACGCTCCAGCGCAGTTGCGGCATGAGCTGCAGTGAGGTGCCCAATCCGGCGCGCATCGTTTCAGGCAGCCGGAAGGAATTCGCTTGAGAATTGAGCTGCAGTTTGCGCAACGTAAAATTCTGCAAGGTCAATCCCACCGAGAAGTAGGGATGCTTGAAGAGCACACCGACATCAGCGCCAAAGCCGTAGCCCACGTCGCTCGCCAAATCCTGGCGAATCACTTTGCCCGCGAGGCCGAAGGAGAACGGGTAATTGAAGAGATTGATGTAGTTGCCGTACCCGAGCGTGAGCGCCATATTGTTGTTGTTGAAAGTGTTCAGCGTGGGTTTGAAATCTTCATTGATTTCGGCAAGCTCGCCTTCGCTGAAGTAAGTGATATTTGCGCCGAAAACGCCATACCGTGTGCGCAACGCGCCGTCCAATGCGCCTTGATAAGTGTCCTCGATCCACGGGTGGAAATGCGCCGCGAGCGAATTGCTTTTCATGTTGCCCAAGCCGCCGATGTTGTAGCGCAAGACGTTGAGGTCATACGCCAATGCGGTGAAGGCTTCTCCCATGGCCGTGGCGCGCGCATAGGGACTGATGCGCAGAATGGGAGCGGCATATTGGGCCGCAACCTGGGCATGGGCCGCTGCGCCCAAGAG
>JABWAN010000414.1 GCA_013361015.1 Candidatus Zhuqueibacterota bacterium
TGGTAACGGAACCAACACCGGTTTCCTTCGACTCCGCAGCGTCGCGTTTGGCGTCCAGCGTGAAGCTGCCGTCGGCATTGTAGAACGCTTCTTTCCAGTCGCGGCGAACTCTGTAAATGCGCGCGCGTGCATCGCCGGGATCGGCGAATGTGGCGTTTGCACCAAAGCCGTTGACCCAGCCTTGCCGCTGGCCCGTAGCGTAAGAGGTTCCGCCGACGCGGATCGTATGGTTGTACGGCGCGGGCTGTGTCTTCGCAGCATCAAGATAAGCCTTCGAGCCGAACACCATACCGTCTTGGTAAATCGACCACGCAGTGCCGCGCGGGTAGAACGTGCCGTTATCACCCGTGGGGGAATGGTTGGCTTGGCCGTCACGGCGGTGCCAAGACCACAGGTTGTTAATGTTCAAAAGCTGATAAATGTCCGGCTGATATGCCGCCACTTTGGAGAGCGAGCGCTCTTCCTTGCCTTTCTCGTGGGCCGGTCTTTCCGCAAAGGCAAAGCTGGCGACCAGAAGCAAGGCAAGGCATGACCGCAAGGTGATCTGCAATTGCTTCATTGCTATTTGCTCCATGATTTGGTTCAAACTTTCGTAATCCTGCCCCCTTGTGGGGCACTGCTAGTAAAAGCAGCCCACAAGGGGCTGGGGCTACACAAAACCGGAGAAGTTTAGAAGAACTCCAACGCCAAACCGACGCGGAATTCACGCGGGGCGGCGTAAAGATCATTGCCGGTGGCATTGCCATAGGCCCAGCGATTATTCAGATTGACGGCGCGATAGAAATCTTCGTAGTAAGGGATCGCAAGGTATTGCGTCGCCGTCGGAGTTTTCAGCCAGCCGTCATCATCCGCGGTACCCGTGGTCGCGTACACGTTGATAATGTTTCTGGTGTTCAACACGTTGAGCATGTTGGCATACACCCGCACGTTGAACTTGCTGAAGTAGAATTGCTTGTCGAGGTTGAGATCGAGATTGAAATTCCACGGCGTGGTGGAGCTGTTGATCGGCTCGATCGGGTTGCTGTAACGCGGATCAGATTGCGGATCGGTGCCGACGTCCCAGGCATTCGCTTGTCCCAAGGTGTTCGGCTCTTGAATTCTGGTGTAGCTGTGCCCGCTGGAATAGGTCAAGACCGCGTTCAAGCCGATGCCTTGCAGAATGCTGTTGCCGTCGCCTTGCGCAAAACGATAGTCCAACACCGCGGAGCCGCGATGCGTTTGGTTTTGGTTGAGGCGATAAATGAGCGTGGGATAAATTGCAACCGAGGCATCACTGACCGCGACGCGAGTGGAGCGCGAGTCGGAGCCGGTGCCGCGTGCGTCAGACAACGTGTGGCTGAACTTTGCCGCCAAGCGCTTGGTGCGGCGCAATTCCAAAGTCGTTTCCAAACCTTTGGCAGTGCCAAAATCGTTGTTGACCCAGCCGGAGAGGATCGGCGTGCCGTCCGCCAAAGCGCCGGTGCCGTCCGCATACACGCGATCGAGGCGCAGTTGGTCGCTCATATCTTTGTAGAAGGTCGTAATCGTGAACGCGAAGTTGTCGGTGAGCGATTGGCGAATGCCCAATTCGAACTGTTCGGTCTTTTCCGGCTCTGCGGTGAATCCAACGTATTGGCCGAAGAAGCCGTAGAGCGAGCGCGTTTCCGGAAGCACGTCACGGCTCAAAGTTCTGAAGCCGCCGCGATACAGATCATCCAGATTCGGCATTTGAACGTATTTGCCGTACTGCGCATAGAACACGGTGCGGTCCGTAACTGGGAACGCGAAGTTCACGCGCGGCAACAAGAAATCTTGCGCCTCGGTTTCCGTAACGGCGCTTTCAAGCAATGTTTGGTTGGTCGGATCGTAGAGGCTTTTATCATTCGGGCTGATTTCGGCCGAGACCGGCTTCAATACTTTCGCGTCGATTCTTTCGTAACGCAAACCGACGTTCAAGATCAAATCGCGATATTCCCACTTTGTTTGCATGTAACCGGAAGCAAAGAGAGGATTGCGCGGACCGTAGACGCCGGAATTAATTTTGGTGCGGCCATCAACGTCATAGCCATAGAATCCGACGTTGCCGATGGTACCTTTGGTGGCTTCTACACGGCGGATAATGGGGTCATTGAGGTCGCGCTTCGCTGCGCCGGTTTGATCATCGTAGAAGTATTCCAGGAAGTTGCGGATATTGCCGATGGAATAACCGCGCATGGTCCAGCGATCCAAACGGCCGCCAACTTTCAACTCGATGTTCTTGTTGAGCTGGCTGGTGAAATCGATCGAGCCGCCGACGCTGGTTTGATCGTTCCGAGCATAGCTGTTGTTCGGCGTGCCGGGCGCATTGATCGGAAAATTGAAAATGATGCTATACGGCAAGGGGCCTTGGAACAAAGTGCGCCATTCCGAGGTATCGTTGCCCGCGGCCGCGAAAGCACGGGCATCCGTGTACTTTTCCCACTCATCGCCAAACTGCGGATCGAAATCTCGCGCCGCGCGGTCCGAATAGTTTAAATTCACTTCGTAGAACGTGGTCGGACTGAGCACGTGGGTGGCCTTCAAGCCGACCAAGCTCGTCTTAATCTCACGCCGGAATTCTTGATCGTCGAAGAAATTGTTGAGTGCATCGCGGAAAGTCCCGTGGCCCAAGGGGCGCTGGTTGTGATTATAGCTGCCCGTTAAACGGAATTTGAGCGAGCTGGAGTAATCATACACCAACGTACCTTGTGCGGTATTGTCGCGCAAAGAATTGAGAGGCAGAGCGTTCTTTTTGAAGGCAATCGGATTGGAGGGCAGGGACGAACCTGCGGTTCTACCTTCCAAACCATCATCCTTCATGCCGCCCAATTCGCCCAGGGTTTTGCCAGTGGCAGGATCGACAAAGTCGTTGACGTTGAAGGCATCAACGAAACTGGGTGTGCGATTGCGGAAGTAGTTGTGTTGGCCGGCAACGAAGTATCGCAGTTTGGAACCGAGGATCGGGCCGCCGATGGTTAAGACGCCGTTGCGAAAACCGCGCGAGGTCGTGCCCAAAAACTCTTCGCCGGAGCCGACGAAATCGTCGGTGCGATAATCCAACGTCACCTTCATTTTGGAGCCGCCGCTCTTCACGGTGGTCTTCACGATACCGGAGTTCGCGCCGCCAAATTCCGCGGTGAAACCGCCGGTTTGCAGTTGCAACTCTTCGATCGCTTCCTGAATGACGGCAACATTTTCATCGTTGTACTGTGGATTCGTGGCGGTAGCGCCGTCCACGAAGTAGGCCACTTCTCTTTGTCTACTGCCGCGCACGAACAATTCACCGTTCTGCTGCACGGTGCCGGCATTCAGCGCAAGAATGTTTTGCACCCCACGAATCGGGAGGTTTTCAATGTCTTCCGAAGTCGTCAAGCGCACGGTGTTCGTGGTGTTGCGTTGCACCAGCGGCCGCTCTGCCACAACTTCCATGGCTCCGACTTCGATGGCAGAACTTTTCAATTGATAGTCCTGCGTCGTGGTCAGGTTGGCGCTCACGCGGACGTTCGACACCGACAACGCCTGATAACCGATGTAAGAAACCTTGACGGTGTACACGCCCGGAGGAACGCCGAGCACGACATAGTCACCGTTCAAATCAGCCGAGGCTCCGAGCGTGGTTCCATCAAGCACGACGCTCGCGCCAATCAGCGGTTCGCCCGAGTCCTTATCCGTAATGCGGCCGCGCAACTTGCCGTCTTGCGCGAATGCCAAACACGGAACAAGAACCAGAAGGCAGAGGGACAACCACATCTTACAACGATTCATTGTACCTCCTGCATTGGGTAAGTAATGAAGGGTTGGGGTGATTTAAAAACTCGACACTGCAAGTGCGGCACATTTCAAAAATGCGACGCACCTTCTGCTCTAAATTTTTTTCATTCCACTGCAACGTTTTGCAACCGAGTTACGTCTATACGGCTGAGGCGAAAAAGAGAAAGTCCGTTTTTCACGGACAGAAAGCAAATGCCCGAAAATAGGAAATGCTTTCAATTCTCAATTTCGCTGACTTGGGCTATCGATCTCTGACTTGCCGGTCGGTCGATAGCCTATTTTATTTTACACTTTGCTGCTATGACGCTCTGAACGCAAAAATGCCTGAGCAGAAGCTATTTCTAACGCAGACTAGGACAAAATTTTAAGAGTAATGGGTGACAAAGTGTAGAGGGACAGCACGATGAGATCATCAAATTGCTCGATCAGCCTTAGGTTCAAACTAGTACCGCCGATTTTTGTTAGAAACCGCAGCGTACCAACCAGTCAACAACAGCAATTAATGAAAACCTCACGCGTTTCTGACGATTCCTCCGTCAGAATCTTTGAAAGACAGGTAAAAGAAAGAAATGTGTGGGTAAGTTTTATCCTTCCTCCGGGCCCCAAGCTCATCCATATGAATGAGGATGGCTTTAACAACGCACTACAGTGTGACAAGATTTTTACAAAAAAAATGCCATCCGGTAAACTGACCCATTTCCATTCATGCGAAAGAAGGGTCCGTATTATAAAGAAAAGACTTATACTGCGTCCTCCTCCGTCCGGATTTTGCTCAACGAACTAAAGAGCAGACATTTTTTGCACAGAGGTCGGAATTCGTTTGCATAGACACCGCGTGAACTCTCGATGGCGCAGCGGCGCAAAAGACTATTCGCACACGGCTAACGAAGAAAAACTTCTGTGTGTTTTTCCGCTTCCGTGTCAAATCTTTTGCACAATTTACTAAACTGCGATTCAGCATTGAGAGCGACTAGCGGAGCAGAAAATTCGACGGGCATTAAATCACTCGCAACCACAGCCATTGCTGGAGCAGCAAGATTGTACTATCGTCACTTCGCCTCCAAGCTTTGCCGTTAAACATTTCGTGAAACTCACGTATCTTAACTAGTGCGAGGAGACAATCATCATCCATGGCTACTAAAACTTGCTCGGAGAAAATTGTATGAGACAGACGGCGGCCCCGCGTTCCCCAATTAGCCCAATAAGCATTCTGACTATCATCTTCGCGCTCGTCTCGTCACTATCAGCGCAAACTTGGACCCAATGGCGTGGGCCGCACCGCGATGGGCGTGTTGAGAATTTTTCGATTCCGGCGTCATGGCCGGACAGCCTCACCCCGGTATGGCGCATATCCGCGGGTGCCGGGCTTTCTTCCCCGGTAATTGAAGGAGGAAGAGCCTTTTTGCTGACCCGTGCGAGCGAGAATGACGACGAGGTCGTCACTTGTTATGATCTCGCGCATGGCAATCAAATATGGCAGCAGCGTTATGCCGCTCCTTTCATTCCCAATCCACAAGCAGTGGTAACGCGTTTCTTCCCCGCCTCCAAAGGCAAAGGGCCGTTTGCCACCCCGGTTCTGCACGAAGGCTATCTTTACACGCTGGGTGTGGATCGCGTGCTTTCGTGTTTTGAAACACAAAGCGGTGCTTTAAAATGGCGAAAGCAGTTCATCAAACAACAGATACCCGATAAACTGGTCTATGAATGTCCCCAATGCGGCTGCAGTGAGGACGGAAAAGAATTCGCGCAAGCCGGGGAATGCTCCGCTTGCAGAATGACTTTGGGGCCGAAAGGTTTGGAAACTACCGCAAGCGCGGGCGCAGGTAATTACTATGGCGCAGCGGCCTCGCCGTTGATCGCCGGCAAAATCGGCATTGTGAATATCGGCAACCTCGAAGGCGGCGAAGTGATTGCATTCGAGGTGCGCACGGGCAAAGAGAAATGGCGCTGGCGCGGTTCACCACCATCATCTTCTTCCCCAGTCATT
>JABWAN010000415.1 GCA_013361015.1 Candidatus Zhuqueibacterota bacterium
GAAGTGGCTTCATCGAGGATGAGAATGGCCGGGTTCTTCAAAAATGCGCGGGCAATGGCTACGCGCTGGCGTTGTCCGCCGGAGAGTTTGAGGCCGCGTTCACCGATCACTGTGTTTAGTCCTTCCGGCAGAGTTTTAATGAACTCCATCGCATTCGCAGCCTCGGCGGCCGTGAGAATTTCCGACTCGCCCGCTTTCGGCCTGCCATAGAGCAGATTCTCGCGCAGCGTGGCGCTGAACAAAATCGAATCTTGCAGCACGATGCCGATTTGCCGGCGCAAAGATTTGAACGTCACCTCGCGAATGTTGTGGCCGTCAATGAGCACGCGGCCGGAAGTGGCGTCATAAAAACGCGGCAGCAAACTCACGAGCGTGGATTTGCCCGAGCCGCTCGCGCCCACAAGCGCCACCATCTCGCCCGCCCGAATCTCGAAGTCAATATCACTCAGCGCAGCCAGTTGATTGTCATAGGCAAAATTCACGTGTTCAAAACGAACGTGACCGCGCACGGACGGCAACGTTCTCGCATCGGACGCTTCGGTGATTTGCGGCTGCATATCAAAATATTCGAACAAACGCTCGATGGCTGCGAGCGAGTTGCTCACAATCAACCCCAACTCGCTGAAGCGCTGCAGCGGCAAATAGAGCGAGCCGAGAAAGCTATAAAACGCGATCATCGTGCCGACGGTCATCTGCGCGCGCAACACGAAGACCGACGCAATCCACACCACGACGAGCGGCGCGACGGTAGTGAGAAAACCGCTGAGCGCTTGATTCCACGAATTGAGATAGACATTGTCTTTGAAGTGATTGAAGAGCTTGTGGCTTACTTGAAAGAAACGCCGCGTTTCCCGGCGCTCTTGGTGAAAGGCTTTGATCACGCTCATGCCGCCGATCTTTTCCTGCAAGTCGCCGCTCATCTCTTCGAGCCGTTCCTGGGCGCTGCGGCTGGCTTTTTTGATGCGCGGACTCATGAAACGAATGAGCACGATGTAAAACGGCATCACGCCGAGCGCCACCCACGCGAGACGGGTTTCGAGATAAAAAAGAATGTACACGACAAAGAAGAGCGAGGCGCTGTCCATCCACACATTGGTGAGCGCGCTGCCGACAAAATTTTGCGCGAGCGCCACGTCGCTCATGAAGCGCGACACAATGTTGCCGGAGCGCTGGCCCGCGAAAAAGTTGTGCGACATGCTTTGAATGTGTTGATAGAAATCGAAGCGCAGATCGAACACGAGCCGCTGGCCGGCCACGCCCGCGAGCCAACTACGATAGAACGTGGCAATGGCGAGCACGATATAAACGAGCAAGAGTGAAAGCGCGAGCGCATTGAGCGAGCCCATTTTGCCTTCACCCAAGAACGGCAGCCACGTGCTCAAATGCGTTGTCCACCAATGAAAGAAGCGGCTCGTGGCATCGGGCGTGTATTGTTCCGGCGCTTGCGTGACGAGAATATCGTCGGTGATGAATTTGAGCGCGAGCGGAAAAAGCAAGGGCAGGCAAAATTTGAGAATGCCCATAAACGCCGCGCCCGCCACGAGGCCGCGATAGGGCTTGACGTACGCGAGGAAGCGACGGAGAGGGGAGGGTTTGCGCATCAATGTTTGGGAGTATTCAAAAAGAGTGGGCTACACACGAATCAAAAGTGTGCACGGATTGCTGTGCCGCCCTCGCATTGTCATTCTGGAAGAAACTTCCCTCGTACTCGGAACAAAACACGTTTTGAAATTTGTACCCAGAGCTAGAGAAGATTCTTCCAGAATGATAATTGAAGGGAGTGGGCGCATCTAGTAAATCACATTCACGGCTCTTCACTGTTATATACGTACCCGCCTTACACCCTCACATCACCTTCGTGACCTGCAACCAATTCTTGCGTTCGGCATTCACGGCTTCGATGTTATGCGCCGGGCCCATGACCACAACGAGGCCGTGTTGATTGACCTGTTCGAGCACGTCGGCGAACGCGCGAAAATCCGCAGCAGTCGTGCCGAGCACTTCCTCGCGCATGCGTTGGCGCTCGGCTTCGTCGTCGCCCACGAGATGGCGCACCATCGAGGTGTAACCTTTCGCGTCGGGCAGTTGATACGAATCCAAATCGCCGATGACGCCGATGATGTTCTTGGTCAGCTCGTCTTCGCTCAACTCCACTTCGCGCAGATAGCGCGCGGCGGCGTCATAGTTCTCAATCGTCTTCAATAAATTCGGGTCGCGATAGGAAAGAAAATTGAACACGCCCGAGCGCCGGTCGAAACTGCAAAAGCCGCCGTACGCGCCGCCTTGCATGCGCACGCGCTCCCACAGCCACGTGGTGTGCAGAAAATTGCTGATCACCAATGCCGAGCCGTGAAACTTGTAGCCGAGTTTGTAAATGTTCGCGCCCTTGCCCACGTAATTCACCTGCGCCGGAATCGTCAGGCCCTCGAATGTATTTGCAAACGCCGGTTGCCAGGCGCTGAAATTGACTTGCGCATTGGGCACGGTTTCAAGAAAGTCATTGAGCTGCGGCTGGAACTGTGTGTAGCCCGCGGCCTCCAATGTCACGTTGCAGAACATGTTGCTGCGATTGACGAGCAGCGCGCGAATCTTTTCCAGCGCGGCAACCACCGCCGGCCAATCGGAATTCACCTTCTCGACTAATTCTCGCACGAAGAACAGATAACTCACGCCGCCCATTTGTTCGCCCATCCAACCCGCTTCATCAAAACGCGAACGGAGGCGCGTGCTCACGAAGCCGTGGCCGCGCGGCACCAGCGCCGCCTCACGGCTGGCTTTTTCATCCAACACCATTTGGCGAAAACGCTCTTGATCGTCGAAGCGCGCAGTGAGCAAAATGTCGCGCAAAATCGCGAGCAGCTCCGGCGCTTGCGGCAGCATGGCTTTGCCGCGCAGGATTAGCCACGCCGCGGTGCTCTCGTCGTGTTGCATTCTCGAAACCAGCGTGCTCGGATAGATGCCGCCGGTCTTTCTGCCGATGCGCTGCAAGAGTTGCACGAACGTTTCTTGCGTGGTGCCCATTTCCAGCAAAGCGCGGCTGAACAGCGGAAGATACGGCAACAACTCTTGCGGCAGCACATGCAGATTGAAACCCACCTCCAAATAGACGATGCCGTTCGTGAAGAGATCATGATACAATATCGGCGTGCCGCGCGGTTCGGCCACCGCCAACGGGATTTGCTTGTTGTTGCGTTCCAAGTCGGAACGTTTCAACATCGGCAGGGTGGCGAGCGCTGCGGGCGGGTCCGGCGTTTCCTGCCATTGTTGGAGCGCCTGCGTATTGGCAATGACCTCCTGCAATTTGGCGGCGCTCATCTTGGCGCGCGCTGCGGCCAAGCGTTGCTGCTCCGCGGCTTCCTGTTCTTTGGCATAATTCGGATCGGGCGCGAGCGTCACGGTGACGCGATGCTGGTTCGACAAAAGCTGTTGCTTGATCATCTCCTCAAAATAGCGCGGCGTGTGTGCGGCCCGCTCTTTCAAAGTGGCGAGAGTTTTTTCGTACGCGATCGCCTCAAACGGATCGCCCTCGTGCAGCCACGTGCTCAATGCGCTGAACATCAACACCAAGCCGCGCGGATAGGACCCGGTGTTGTTCTCGCGCAAGCGAAACTCCACCGTGTTCAGTGAAGCCTCGATGGCATTGGGATCGAGGCCTTGCTCCGCGAGCTCTTGCAACGCTTGCAGAATGAACGGCTCGATCTTTTCAACGTTGTCGCCGGCCACTCCTTTCAAGCCCACGGAGAAATACATTTGCCGCAGCTCGGTGCCCAAGCCCGCGCCGGTCACGTCTTCGCCCAAGCCGGAATCGATGAGCACTTTGTGCAGAGGCGAGGCCGGCGTGCCGAGCAGAATGTGCGTGAGCACGCTCAACTCCAAAGTCGTGACGGGATCTTTCATTTCCTCGAGCAGCCAATTCACCGTGACCATGGCTTTGGCTTCTCCCGTTTCCTCTCCCGCATCGTATTTGCGCACAAAACGCTGCACTTGCTCGCGCCGTTCATGGAGAGGAATTGCGGAAGCGACCTTTTTACGGCGAAAATCTTTCAGATAACCCTGCACGAGGCGCAAACGCGTTTCGGGATCGTCGTCGCCGTAAAAGAATATGCGGGCATTGGAAGGATGATAATAATCTTCGTGAAATTTTTTGAACTGCGCCCACGTCAAATCCGGAATGTGTGCGGGATCGCCGCCGGAGTCCACGCCATAGGTGTGGCCGGGAAAGAGCAATTGCTGCGAATATTCGCCCAGCAGGCGGTCCGGCGAGGAATACGAGCCTTTCATTTCATTAAACACGATGCCTTTGAACGCGAGCGGCGCTTCCGCACTCTCCAAATCATAGCGCCAGCCTTCTTGCTGCAGTTTCTGCGGCGTGAGCAAAGGATGAAACACGGCATCGAGATACACGTCGATGAGATTGTAGAAGTCCTGCAGATTGGTGCTCGCCACCGGGTAGCAGGTTTTGTCGGCAAAAGTGAGCGCGTTCAAAAAAGTGTTGAGCGAGCCTTTGACCATTTGCACGAACGGATCTTTCACCGGAAATTTGCGCGAGCCGCAGAGCACGGAATGCTCCATGATGTGCGCCACGCCCGTGGCGTCGCTCGGCGGCGTGCGGAACGTAATGCCGAAGACTTTGTTCTCGTCGTCATTCGTGAGCGAGAGCAGCTCCGCGCCGGTTTGTTTATGGCGATACAGCTTTGCTTGCGTTTTCAATTCCGGAATGTCCTGCTGCCGCAGCAGCTCAAAGCCATGGAGGTTTTTCATGTCGTCCTCGGGGAAAGCGGTGTTGGGTTATTTGGATATAGGGCTATTGGTGCATGTGGGCTAATGTAAGAAATTCGGGGTAAAGTTCAAGCTTGACAAACGGAAAGGCGGTGCATAGATTGCCGCCCATCACGCGCACTTGCGGACAGATGCTTGGCTCTAGGCTGCCGCTAGGCTAATTTGTACCGCCCTTTTTGAAATGTCATCCTGCTGGGAACTTCCCTGTGCTTGGTTCTCCCCGCAGTGCGGGAAAATTTTCCTACAAAATGACGGTGCGAGGGGAGTAACCAAGCAATCCGCAACGAGCAAAAGACGGTTCTATGTTGTTCTGTGTGGGTAAGAGACAAACATGCCAGCGCCGAAGGCGCTAAATAAGATAGCCCAGGGTAGCGCGAAGCGCACCCTGGGATCATATAAGATAGCCCAGGGTAGCGCGAAGCGCACCCTGGGATCATAACCATGAGTACAAAGAACCCGTTCGGCGAAGGTGCGCTCGGCAACGCGGTTGAATATTTCAAAACAATTCGGCAAGTGTGCAAAAGAAGCCGGCGGGGTTGTAGCCCTCGGCTCGGTTTTGCCCAACGCCGAAGGCGTAAAATAAGACAGCCCAGGGCAACGCCCTGGGTAAGATGCCCATTTGATCCATAGCCCTGAAAGGGCGGCCTCAAACCCAACGCGCGGCAATGCCTTTTTTGCAATGATGTCGCGGCATTGGCGCTTCCGAGATTTTCGTGGTCGTCATTGCCAGGGCGTTGCCCTTCGCTTTCGCATTTATCCCGTTCGGGGAAAGAGCGCGCAGCGAGCATTCGGCGGGGCCGGTTGTAGAATTCAAAAAGAATTTGCCTGCGGCACAAAAGAAGCCGGCGGAACAGTAACCCTCGGCATTGGTAGAGACGAGCCGCCGGCTCGTCTCTACGGATCAAAAACAACAGTCCACACGCAAAGGCGCGAACGCGGAATTTTGCATTGGGAACCTCGGCAAGCACCGCTTCCCGTAAAGGCGAATCTATTTTGTCCTCCACGGCAAGCGCGCGAGGCCTGCATTCGAACGAACGGCCGCGCGCAGGTTATCAGAATTTGCTTTCCGCAATTTTATTTCTATATTCCGCCGCTTTGCATTACGCGCGGTGCATGCGCGGCCTGCCAACAAACCGCAACCAAACCATGGCAACTGCGGGTAACGGTATGGGCGTGCCTTTGCAGCTATGCGCGGGTAAAATTTTTAACGAAGAAGCACGAAGCACACTTTCAAAAACAAACCTATTTCGCTACCTCATTATGGCTGAAAAAGAGTACCTGCTCGTTAAAGGAGCGCGGGAGCACAATCTCAAAAACATCGACGTGAGCATTCCCCGCAACAAACTCGTCGTCATCACCGGGCTTTCCGGCTCGGGCAAGTCTTCGCTCGCGTTCGACACGATCTATGCCGAAGGCCAGCGCCGCTACGTGGAATCGCTCTCCGCGTATGCGCGCCAATTCCTCGGTTTGATGGAGAAGCCCGATTTGGATTACATCGAAGGCCTCTCGCCCGCAATTTCCATCGAACAAAAGACGAGCAGCCGCAATCCGCGCTCGACCGTGGGCACGGTGACGGAGATTTACGATTATTTGCGCTTGCTCTTCGCGCGCATCGGCGTGCCGCACTGTTATCAATGCGGCAAACCCATCGAGCGCCAAACCGTGCAGCAAATGGTCGACGCCATTCTCGCGTTGCCTGCCAATGAAAAATTTCAAGTGCTCGCGCCGGTGATTCGCGGCCGCAAAGGCGAGTATCGCGAAATTTTCGACACCGCGCGGCGCGACGGCTACGTGCGCGTGCGCGTCGACGGCGCGGTGAAAGATTTGGCGAGCGAGATCAAGCTCGACAAAAATAAAAAGCATAATATCGAGATCGTCGTCGATCGCCTCGTCAACGAGCCGAGCATCAAAACGCGTTTGACCGACTCGCTCGAAACCGCGCTGCATTTGGCGAACGGGTTGGTGTTGATCGACGTTATCGGCAAAGAAGAAATTCTCTTCTCCGAACATTTCGCGTGCGCGGAGTGCGGCATTTCCGTGGAAGAGCTGGCGCCGCGCATGTTCTCGTTCAACTCACCGTATGGCGCATGCCAAACGTGCAACGGCCTCGGCTCGAAAATGGAGGTCGATTCCGAGCTGGTCGTGCCCGATCCAAAACTTTCCATCAACGAGGGCGCGATCCAACCGTGGGGTGAGAATTTCGAAGGCTGGTATTTGGGGCAGATTAAAACCGTGGGCAAAGAATTCGGCTTCTCGCTCGATACGCCATGGGAGAAGTTGAAGAAGGAACAGCAACGCGTGATTCTCTACGGCTCCGGCGACCGCGAGCTGCGCTTTCAATATGGCCGCGAAGACGGCCGCATGCAGGCGCAATTCACCAGCAAGTACGAAGGCGTGATCGGCAATTTGCAGCGGCGCTACACGCAAACGGATTCGCAATGGATTCGCACGTGGATCGAGAGCTACATGAACAAGAAGCCCTGCCCGGATTGCAAAGGCGCGCGTCTGCGTCCTGAAATTCTCGCGGTGAAGATTCGCGAGTTGAGCATTCACGAGCTCACGCGCATGACGGTGAAATCAGCCGGGAGATTTTTGAACGAGATCAGTCTCAGCACGCGCGAGCAGGCGATTGCGAATCAAATCATGAAAGAAGTGCGCGAGCGCCTCGGCTTCCTCGTGAACGTCGGTCTCGATTATCTCACGCTCGACCGCGATGCGGGCACGCTTTCCGGCGGCGAGGCGCAACGCATTCGCCTCGCGACGCAAATCGGCTCGCAGCTTGTGGGCGTGCTCTATATTTTGGACGAGCCTTCCATCGGCTTGCATCAACGCGACAATCGCAAGCTCATCGACACGCTCGTGCATTTGCGCAATCTCGGCAACACGGTGATTGTGGTCGAGCACGATCAAGAGACGATCGAGGCTGCGGATTGGGTGATCGATCTTGGGCCAGGCGCGGGCAAAGAAGGCGGCAGAGTGGTGGCCGAGGGCACGCCGCAAGCGGTTGCGAAGAATACGAAATCGGCAACCGGCGACTATCTTGCGGGACGCCGTTACATCGCGGTGCCAAGCGTGCGGCGCAAAGGCAACGGCAATTTCATCGAGCTGCGCGGCGCGCAAGGCAACAATCTCAAAAACGTCGATGTGAAAATTCCGCTCGGCGTATTCAATTGCATCACCGGCGTTTCCGGCTCGGGCAAATCGACGTTGATCAACGAAACGCTGTTTCGCGTGCTCGCGCGTGAAGTGAACGGCGCCAAAGAGCAGCCGCTGCAGTTTCGGCAACTGCTCGGCTTGCAGCATATCGACAAAGTGATCGACATCGATCAATCGCCGATCGGCCGCACGCCGCGCAGCAATCCCGCAACGTATACCGGCTTGTTCACGGACATTCGCGATTTGTTCACGCAATTGCAGGAATCCAAAGTGCGCGGCTACAAACCCGGGCGTTTTAGTTTTAATGTGAAGGGCGGGCGCTGCGAAGCGTGCTCGGGCGACGGCATCATCAAAATTGAAATGCACTTTTTGCCGGATGTGTACGTCACGTGCGAAGTGTGCAAAGGCAAGCGCTATAATCGCGAGACGCTGGAGATCAAATACAAAGGCAAGTCCATCGCCGAAGTGCTCGACATGACCGTGTCCGAGGCGCTCGACTTCTTTCAACACATTCCGAGTTTACGGCGCAAGCTGCAAACGCTGAACGACGTGGGCCTCGGCTATATTCATCTCGGCCAGCAAGCCACCACGCTTTCCGGCGGCGAAGCGCAGCGCGTGAAATTGGCGACCGAGCTTTCGCGCGTGGCCACGGGCCGCACGGTTTATATTCTCGATGAGCCGACGACCGGCCTGCACTTCGAAGACGTGAAGATGCTGTTGAGCGTGCTCAATCGTTTGGTGGATATGGGCAACACGGTGGTCGTGATCGAGCACAATCTTGACGTGATCAAAACTGCGGATCATCTCATCGATCTCGGGCCGGAAGGCGGCGACAACGGCGGCTACATTATCGCGACCGGCACACCGGAGCAAGTGGCACAGGTTGCCAATTCCTACACGGGACAGTTTCTCACAAGAGTATTGCGCGAAGGCAAACGCGAGGCGCGGCTCGTCGCCGCGAACCTGGAGATACCGGACACGTTCCGCCAACGCAATGGCACGAACGGCGAGGCGCAAGAAGTCACGTGGAAAAAGTCCGCGCGCAAGCGCTTGAAGATGGCGTTTGTAGAGGAGGAAGAAGAGGAGAGGCCGGCGAAAATGAAAAAGAAGAATAAACGATAGCGGAGTTTTCTGCCATGACGCCAACGCAACAGTTGAGAGACGTATTGGAAAGTCTTCGAGGGCGAAAAAGCGATTTGTTTCAGAAATTCGGCGTTTTGAATCTTGCCATTTTCGGCTCCTATGTAAAAAAAGTTCAAAAAGCCGAGAGTGACGTTGATATCTTCGTCGAGCTCAAGCCGGGCTACAAAACGTTTGATAACTATATGGACCTGAAGTTTTGTCTGGAAGACCTCTTGCAGAAAAAGATCGACCTAGCCATTAAAGAGTCGATTCGCGCAGAACTAAAAGCTGAAGTTTTGCGGGAGGCGGTTTATGTCTAGTAGAGATTGAAAGCTTTCATTGCAGGATAGAGCGGAAGCTATCGAAAAAGTTCTGCACTACACGCACGGCATGTCACGCGAGCAGTTCTTTGCGGATGCTAAAACCTATGATGCTGTGCTTAGAAACTTGGAGATTATCGGAGAAGCAGCCCAGAATATTCCTGACGAAATTAGGAATCAACATTCAGATATCGGATGGAGGAAAATTGTGGGTCTGCGTGACATTGCAATTCACCAATACTTCGGCATAAATGAAGACGTCTTGTGGGATGTTGTAAACGTTAAAATCATCGAGTTGAAGGTAAAAATCGCAATGATGCTCGCTGACATGAATCGCCCCCGAGGAGGCGAACCTAACGTTTCGCCCAATTGATTGCATGCCAGGTTCATTTTTGGCTTGTTGCCCTCCACTCTTCGCGCGTCATCGTGTAGTAAATCTCTTCTCAGTCATTCTGCTCCGTTTGCGATTAGGCTGCATGCCGATCGGCTTCAAGCGAGAGTGCCGTTCTGTGATTGCGCTTTTCGCGCGCGGACATAAAAATATAATACTGCCAGCGCCAAAAGGGCGAGCAAGGCCGCGAGATTCATCGGCGTGAGGCCATCCGGTTCAGCCGCGCCCGGATCGCCATAAAGCGCGAACGCCGCCCAATAAAACGGATGCTGAAAATATACGCCGCGCGCTTCGTCTTTTTCCCGCAGCAGTGCGCGCTTGGCTTGCGCCAAGGCTTCTACTTTGGGAAGGCCGCCATTAAAATGGCGGTCATAAAATTTGGGCATCAGCTTCGCGGCGAATTCGTCGTGCACTTGCCAGAGCGTCATCAAAACGGACCGCGCGCCCGTGCGCAGAAATAAACGCGGCAAGCCCAGCACGCCCTCCCCTTCTGCAAACTCTCCCAAGCCGGTTTCACATGCGCTCAACGCGACCAAGTCACATTGCAGGTTGAGATCGGCAATCTCATATCCCATCAACAAGCCATCGTCGTCGGCATGATTGAACGATGTTCGAATACTTTGGTCTTTATTTCAACTGCCAATGGAAAACGCTCCCCCAGAAATCAAGTGCTTTGCTGCCTTAAGTCATCTATAATCATCGTTACACAACACGATATTTTCTATATGAACAAGAGCTAAACACTTCATGAGTCCACTGCAACTTAGGATTGATCAGATCGTCACTATAAAAAACCCATAAAAACACCTCCCTGCTGCGCTCCTTTCCAGTTTCAGCAGCGACTTAACTATCAAAGCATGGGAAATAAGGAGCGTAACAATGGTGATCGAGACAGTTCAAAACAGTCTGTGGAACATGGTGAAGGGGATTGTGGGAATTGGACAGCAGCCCGATTCACCGCCGAGCCGCAAAATCAAGCTCACCACTGTTGATGCTTACAGTCTGCCGCAAACTGTCCGCGCAATCCGGGTGATCTCTGGGGGTGCATGGGTGTCGTACAAATGCGAAGACAGCATTGTACGCCCCGGCGAAACCATGACCT
>JABWAN010000416.1 GCA_013361015.1 Candidatus Zhuqueibacterota bacterium
CCCGAACTCGGAGCGTCGAGCGGGCCGTAATCGAAAACCGCGGTCATCGTGTCGAAATTTTTCCGTCCATCTTTCCACACATAAACGCCGCCATTCGCAACCACACTGCGCGGATGCGGCAGACCGGTGAACCAATGCACGGTGTCGATTTGATGGCACATCCACTGCCCCGGAATACCGGAAGAGTATGGCCAGAACAAACGATACTCGAGATATTTGCGTGCATCCCACGGCTCATACGGGCGGTTCATCAAATAGCGTTTCCAATCGGTGTCAGATTCCTTAATCGCGGCCACGAGCTGCGGCCGGCGCCAACGGCCCGGTTGATTCACGTTCCACGTCATTTCCACAAAAGTGATAGGACCGAATTTGCCGGACTTGATATACTCATTCGCTGCGATATAATTGGCGCCGCTTCTGCGCTGCGAACCGACTTGCACGATCTTGCCGCTTTCCTTCACGCCTTTCAAAGCCGCGCGATTGTCGGACATGGTTTCGGCAAAGGGCTTTTCGACATAGGCATCGCAACCGGCTTTGACGGCTTCGACGGCGTGCAAAGCATGCTGAAAATCCGCGGTGCTAATAATGACCGCGTCGAGCTTGTGTTTCTCATAAAGCTCTTCATTGTTGCGCGCGAGCGCGATGTTGTTGCCGGTCTTCGCGAGCATGTACGCCGCGCCCTCCTCGCGCCGGCGATTCCAAATATCCGAGAGCGCCACGAGTTCGAAATTCAATTCCACGTTGTGCAGTAAAAAGGCGGGAAGCAAAGCATCTTTCGCGCGATCGGAAAAACCGACGATGCCGACGGCCACACGCTCGTTTGCGCCCTTGATGCGCGCATAACTTTTTGCTGAGAAACCCAATCCGCCGAAGGCAAGCCCAGCCGAGCCCGCGGCGAGGGTTTTGAGGAAATCTCGTCGGGATATTTCCATGCGAATTCCTGCTGATAAAAGATTATGTAAGCGGATTTAAAGAAGTAAGCGGATACAGCACTGCTTTATCCGCTCACTTTGAAAATCCGCTTACCGCAAACTGTTGTTCCAATACTGCGTGCTACGGCTGCAGTCTCTTGATTCTAATATTCCGAAACGCAACCTCATCGCCGTGGTCTTGCAGCAGAATGTGTCCTTCTGCCAGCTCGCCGAAGTTGGGCCACACGACGTATTTGCTGCGCGCGACCAAGGCCCGCCACATTTGCGTACCGCGTTCATACTCCACGACTTTAATGCCATTGAGAAAATGCTGCACGTGACTGCCGTTGACGATGATCTTCGCGCGATTCCATTCATATTGATTCACGCGCTTGCTCATGCTCTCGTTGGGCGCATAAAACTTTGCGTCCGCGGGAATCAAATCGTACAACGAAGCGAGTGTGCGATTGCCGTTCGCGCCAAGCTTGGCATCCGGATGATGCTCATCGTCCAACAATTGATATTCGCAGCCGATGGCCGAGCCTTCGCCTTTGTTCAAATCCGGGTCGACGAAATATTTGATGCCACTATTCGCGCCTTTGGTCAGTTTGAAATCTGCTTCGAGTTCAAAATTTTTGTACTTCGCAGTCGTGACGATGTCTCCGCCTTGCGTGGATTCGCCGCCGCTGCCTTTCATCACCGTGAGCACGCCGTTCTCGATCTTCCAGCCCTTCTCCGGAAAATGCTCGAGCTTTGCGCCGCGCCAGCCTTGCGTGGATTTGCCGTCCCACAAAAGCTGCCACCCCTCGCTCTTTTCACGCTCGGTCAATTGATTGGTGAGATAACTGATCTGCGGAATGTCGCGCGTCGCCGGCAATTGCTCCGCGCCGAGATTCGTGGTTTTGATGCGGAGATTCCGGAAGCGTACGGCCTTGCCCGCTTTCGTTTGATCATCGCCGATGCTGTGCACTTGCAATGCGATGAAGCCGCAGGCCGTCATGTCGTCGATGACATCGGCTGTGGGCACGCCATTGAGCCACACCCGAATTTGATTGCCAATCGCTTCCACGCGAAACTTGTTCCAGCCCTCGGGTTTGTATGCGGATTTCGCCGCGGGATTGCATTCGAGATTGTAGAGCCAGCCTCGACGCGCTTCGTCGTAAATGCCGCCGCTCCACGCGCGCGCAGAGGCGTCCAATTCGATTTGATAACCGTGCACACGGCCGTTCTGATACTCGGGCAAGCTCAAGCTGCGAATTTGCACGCCGGAGTTCAAGTCACGATCCATCTGCACTTCATATTCGAGAACGAAGTCGCCATAGTCTTTTTCTGTGGCCAGAAAAGTATTTGGCGTGTTCAGTGTGCTCACGCCAATAATCTCACCCGCTTCAACTCTGAATTCCGCGCTGCCATTGAGTACGCGCCAGCCTTGCAAGTTTTTGCCATTGAACAACGGCTGCCACCCGTCTTGGCTTTGCGCCGATTGAGCAAGAGAACACATAAACAAAATCGCGGTTAAACGCTTCATGGCACGCTCGCTTTTTTGATCCGCTCACCGTTTAATTCGCGCACTTCCGCCGCCCAGCACGTGTTTGATTTCTTCCATCGTCACCATGCTGGTGTCGCCGCGCGTGCTCTGCAACAATGCGCCGTGCGCGGCGCCCATTTCCACGCAGGTTTGCGGCGGCATGTCGTGCAGCAAGCCATAAACAAAACCGCTGCAAAAGCCGTCGCCGCCGCCCACGCGATCCTCAATCTCGAGATTCTCATAGCGGCGTGACTCATAAAACTGGCCGTCATAATACATAATCGCCGACCAGTTGTTGACCAACCCGCTCACCACTTCGCGCAACGTCGTGCCCACTGCGCTGATTTGCGGATACGTCTTCACGACTTTTTCGACCATTCTCTTATAACCTTCAACGGGCAGCGTCTTTAGACTTTCATCCGTGCCTTCGACTTCGAAGCCGAGCACTTTTTGAAAATCTTCCTCATTGCCGATGAGCACGTCGATATATGGCACAAGCATCTTCGTCACTGCGATGGCGCGCTTGCTCGACCAGAGTTTGCTGCGGAAATTGAGATCATAGCTCACTATCGCGCCTGCTTCGTGCGCGGCGCGCATCGCTTCTTCAACCACAGCGACGCAACTTTCGCTCAATGCGGTGAAAATGCCGCCGGTATGAAACCAGCGCACTTTGCGTTGCTTGAAGATGCGCTTCCAATCTACTTCACCCGGCTTCATGTGTGAAACCGCACTGTGCCCGCGATCATACATGCTCACGCTCGGCCGCACGCCGATGCCGACTTCGGTGAAGTTCAAACCGATACGATCGGCGCGGCCCACGCCATCGTAGGGCGCCCAAATCACCTCGCTGAGATTCATACCGCTGGCTTGCGCATGGTTGCGCAAAAAAGCGCCGAGTGGATTATCCACCAACCGCGAAACCCACGCCGTGCGCATGCCATACCGCGCGAGCGCATAGGCGACGTTGTACTCGCCGCCGCCGGCATAAGCTTCGAACACATGGGTCAATTCGATGCGTTGGTGTCCCGGCGGACTCAAACGGATCATGCACTCGCCGAGCGCGAGCAGATCGAATTCCGTTTCATGCGCCGGTTTGATTTTGAGAGGCATGGTCGTTTTCACCCTTGCAGTTGCAGTTCTGTTTTTATGCGCGCCGACATGGCTTCGGGAGTTGCGTCAATGTTGACGACCAGCGCGTCGTTCGGCTCTTCCAAGGCTTCGAATTGGCTTTTGAGTAAATTGGGATTCATATAATGATTCGTGCGCGCGGCGAGACGTTGGGTAATCGTGTCAAAATCGCCCTGCAAAAATACGAAACGCACGTCTTGGGGATCTACTTGCAGGCGGTCACGGTATTTTTGTTTCAATGCCGAGCATGCGAGAATTGCCGGCTGGCGCGCGCCGATCTTTTCGCGAATCAAGTTCTGCAATATCGCCAGCCAGGGATCGCGATCTTCGTCCGTCAAGGGAATGCCGGAGCGCATTTTTTCAACATTAGCGCGCGGATGAAAATCGTCCCCGTCATAAAACGGCCAGTTCAGTTCTTGCGCCAGTTGCTTGCCGATCGTGGTCTTGCCGCAACCGGTAACGCCCATCAGAATGAGGATCATATCTCTTGAAGTAACGATTAATGCACAACGATCACGGGCAAAACCATTTCAAAGCTTCGGCAGAATTGCTTTATGGCTGAATGACTGAAATCGTTTTGCCAGGCAAATCGTTTTATCCAGATAGTTTTTTTCTTTCTAAAGGAAAGAGGCTTTGCCAACTCTGGCTGCTTAAACCAGTTTAAAAGGATCGTCCTGCAAGCGATAAAGAATCTCTCCGGCTTTGGGAACGAAGAGAATGCCTTCGTCTTCGCGATCTTGCCATTCGTCGAGGTTGATTGAATTGGGAGCGCGATAACCGAGATTGATGCTGCGGCATACTTCTTCCGGAATCTGCGTGGCGAGCACAACGTTCATGCGTGGCCTCTCTACGCCGTTCGAAAAAGTGCCCACGCCTTTCACGTGCGTCGAATGCGCCATGATGCCGCCGGGCACGTCTTTGAACTTGTCCATTTGCTTAAGAAAATAATCGCGCACGTGATAGCCGATGCGCTGGATTTCTTTGCCGTGCGATACTGAAACTTCTTTGATATGCGGCGCATAGATGATCAACTCTCCGCCGTCAGCGACCACGGGTTCTAGCTTGTACGTGCATTTGCCGCCCACCCACAAATCGTTGTACATTAGCGGCGCGCATGAAAGAACCTTTTTGAAAGGCCGTTCTTTGTAGATCAAATGAATCCTCTCGGACAGGTCCGCGGCAGCGCTCCATGCTTCTTCCGGCGCGCCGATATACAAGCCTGCAAGCTCGCGCCCCTTCACCACCAAGCTCAAACATAGGCGCTCAATCGGCACCATCGCCGCGGCTTTATCAACAACCATGCGCACCGGCGTATGCTTCGTGCCGATAATTACCGGGCTGGTAATGAGCGCACCCAGCCAGTG
Organism: Candidatus Zhuqueibacterota bacterium; assembly: GCA_013361015.1. Taxonomy (GTDB): domain Bacteria; phylum Zhuqueibacterota; class Zhuqueibacteria; order Zhuqueibacterales; family Zhuqueibacteraceae; genus JABWAN01. Next base: position 4,932 of record JABWAN010000416.1, read on the forward strand.
AAACATGTCGATGATTTCTCCGCCCGCAATGCCGGGGAAGAGATATTTGTTTCCGCCGGAGAAGCCCACCACTTCGTGCGGAAAGGTCGGCCCGATGATCATGAGCAGATCATAATCAAAAATCATTTTGTTGATGGTCACGTTTACGGGTGCGTGCAGCATGCCGCGAGAGATTTCTCCCACTTCTTCTGCGGAAATCACGCCGAGGCGGCGAAGTTGCTGCGGGTCGTTCCAAGCATGATTGAAGATGCGCGCCTTGGAATAAACCGTGCGCAATTCTTCCGCGGTGGCGCCGAGTCGCAGCGCAACGCCGTCTGCGTGCAACGGCGGATGCGTGCCGAGCGCAATCAGAAAATCCAAACACGCCGCGCGCTCCGCGAGCAGTTGATAAACGCTGCGAAACATCAGGTCGATCGGCGCGCTGCGCGTATTATCGGGAATGATCGCGAGAATGCGCTTGCCGGTGAGATTGCTGTGTTCGAACGCTGCGCCGCACAATTCCAAAACCTGCGCAGCGCTCAACGCCTCATGAGGGGAGCCTCTGCCGATGAACATGGTTGTTTTAATTGTTGTATTTGCCCGCGGTCACATCACCGCCACGTCCCGTCCAATTGGTGTGGAAGAATTGTCCGCGCGGCTGATCAACTCGTTCGTAAGTATGCGCGCCGAAATAATCGCGCTGCGCTTGCAGCAAATTTGCCGGCAGACGTTCCTGCCGGTAGCCGTCGTAAAAGCTCAATGCCGAGGCCATGGTGGGAATCGCAATGCCGAGCTCGGTCGCCTTCATCACCACGCGGCGCCACGCCGGCTGCGCTGCC